>NZ_JAPTFQ010000033.1:0-49060 GCF_030985535.1 Stenotrophomonas sp. Sm2128 | reverse complement strand
GGTCCGGTTGAGGGGGCGTGAGCCGCATGGATGCGGCGACCGAGCTTACATGGACGTACTTGCAGCGTCCCCCTCAATCGGACCCACCCCGGCATCCCACGGAAAGCCCGCTTTTGACGTTGCTCTGGCTCTGGCTCCGGCTCCTGCGGGTGCAGGGCGCAGCCCTGCCGAGCAACACCCCCTCGTGCACAATGGGGCCGACCCCGCCCGGACCCCGTCCTGATGTCGAGCAAGCCGTATTCAGAAGCCTGCGAGCGCAACCGCGAACCCATCGCCACCGCACTCGACCCGTGGATGGGCGACCGCCATCGGGTGCTGGAGATCGGCGGTGGCACCGGCCAGCATGCGGCCTTCTTCGCCGAGCGCTGGCCGTGGCTGCGCTGGCAGCCCAGTGATCATCCGGACCATCTGCCCGGCATCGAGGCCTGGCGTGCAGAGGCCGCGCTGCTGAACCTGTTGCCGCCGCTGGCGCTGCAGGTGGAACTACCGCCAGCGCCTGGGCTCAGCCTGCCACAGGGCAGCACGTTCGACGCCGCATTCAGCGCCAACACGCTGCACATCATGAGCTGGGAACACGTGCAGGCACTGTTCGCGGCGCTGCCACCGGTGCTGCGTCATGGTGCGCTGCTGGCGGTGTATGGCCCGTTCAACTACGGCGGCCACTACACCAGCGACAGCAACGCGCAGTTCGATGCCTGGCTGAAGGCACGTGATCCGCGCAGCGGCATCCGCGATAGCGAAGCGGTGCAGGCGCTGGCCGCCGACCACGGATTCACCCGACTGGGGGATGTGGCGATGCCGGCCAACAACCGCCTGCTGCTGTGGCGGCTGGGCTGAACCGCCGGTAGTACCGGCCGCTGGCCGGCAACCGATTGCCAGGAGGGATGCCGGCCAGCAGCCGGCACGACCATCAGGCCACCTGCACGATGTGCAGCGCCTTCGGGTTGCGCCACTGCGCCAGCAGGGCAGCCTCGCGCGCCTTGGCCTGTTCGTAGTGCGCTTCCTTGACGTGGCCGAAGCCGCGGATGTGCTCGGGCACGCTGGCGATCTCCACCGCCAGGGCCAGGCGGCCGTCCTCCAGGCCATCCAGCAGCAGCTGCACGGTGGCTTCGTAATCGGCGATCAGCTGGCGCTCCATGCGCCGCTCTTCAGTACGGCCGAATACATCCAGGCGGCCGCCACGCAGGAACTTCAGCTTGGCCAGCAGGCCGAAGGCCTTGAACATCCACGGGCCGTATTCCTTCTTCAGCAACCGGCCCTGCTCGTCCTTCTTCGCGAACAGCGGCGGCGCCAGGTGGAAGCGCAACTGGTAATCGCCCTCGAACTGCTGCTGCAGGCGGCGCTGGAAGTCACCGCTGGTGTACAGGCGGGCCACTTCGTACTCGTCCTTGTAGGCCATCAGCTTGAACAGGTAGCGGGCGACGGTCTCGGTCAGCGCAGTGGAACCGCCGATGCGCTCGGCCTCGGTGGCGCGCACGCGTGCCACCAGATCACGGTAGCGCTTGGCATAGGCAGCGTCCTGGTAATCGACCAGGAAGGCGGCGCGACGCTCGATCATTTCGTCCAGCGAACGCGACAGGCGTGCGTCGTCCAGCGGCAGGAATGCCACGTCGCCACCGTGCGAGGGCAGGCCACGCAGCTCGCGTTCGTCGCCGGTGTTGCGCGGTGCCGCGGTCGCACCCCATTCATTGCCTTCCCACTCGCCCGGCGGCAGCGGGTGCAGCGGGCCGGGGGTGGACTCCGTATCGGTGTGGCGGTTGCGCACCAGGCCGGCGGCCTGCTGCACGGCCTGCGGGTCGACCACGGCCAGGCGGCCCCAGGCAAAGGCCTGCTGGTTCATCGCCACGGCGGCGCCATTGAGTTCGATGGCGCGCATCAGCGACTCGAACGACAGCGGCACCAGGCCCTGCTGCCAGGCGTAGCCGAGGATGAACAGGTTGGCGGCGATGGCATCGCCCAGCAGCGCGGTGGCCAGCTGGGTGGCATCGAGCAGCAGCGGCTCCTGGCCGCCCAGGGCTACGCGCACACCGGCGATGATGTCGGCGGCGGGGAACTGCATGTCCGGACGGGTGGTGAACGTGCCCGGCATCGCTTCGTAGGTGTTCAGCACCACCTGCGAACGGCCGGCGCGCACCTTCGAAAGCGCCCAGTAGTCGTTGACCACCACCATGTCGCAGCCCAGCACCAGGTCGGCTTCACCGGCGGCGATGCGCACGGCGTGGATGTCATCCGGGCGGCGTGCGATGCGGATGTGCGTGGTCACCGCGCCACCTTTCTGCGCCAGGCCGGTCTGGTCGAGCACGGTCGCGCCCTTGCCTTCCAGGTGGCCGGCCATGCCCAGCAGTGCACCGATGGTCACCACGCCGGTACCGCCGACGCCGGTGATCAGGATGTTCCAGGGCTGTTCCAGGGTGCCGCGGATGGTCGGTGCCGGCAGGTTGTCCAGCAGGGTGGAGGCGTCGCGCTTGCTGCCCTTGCGTGGCTGGCCACCGTGCACGGTGACGAAGCTCGGGCAGAAACCATTCACGCAGGAATAGTCCTTGTTGCAGTTGGACTGGTCGATCTCGCGCTTGCGCCCGAACTCGGTTTCCTTCGGCAGCACCGACACGCAGAAACTCTTCTTGCCGCAGTCGCCGCAACCCTCGCAGACCAGCGAATTGATCAGCACCCGCTTCTGCGGATCTTCCAGCTTGCCGCGCTTGCGGCGGCGACGCTTCTCGGTGGCGCAGGTCTGTTCGTAGATCAGGATCGAAACACCCTTCACTTCGCGCAGGCGCTTCTGCACCTCCTCCAGTTCGCTGCGGTCGTGGAACTCCACGTCGCTGGGGAAGTGCTCGCGCTGGCCGGTCCACTTGCCGATGTTGTCCGACAGCACCACGATGGTGTGGATGCCTTCGGCGCGCATCTGCCGTGCGATGTCGGGCACGCTCAGCGGGCCGTCCACCGGCTGGCCGCCGGTCATCGCCACCGCGTCGTTGTAGAGGATCTTGTAGGTGATGTTGACGCCGGCCGCGACCGCCTGGCGGATCGCCAGCGAGCCGCTGTGGAAATAGGTGCCGTCGCCCAGGTTCTGGAACACGTGCGGGGTATCGGTGAACGGCGCCTGCCCGGCCCAGGTCACGCCTTCGCCGCCCATGTGGGTGAAGGTGTCGGTGCTGCGGTCCATCCAGGTCACCATGTAATGGCAACCGATGCCGGCCAGTGCCCGCGAGCCTTCCGGCACCTGGGTGGAGGTGTTGTGCGGGCAGCCCGAGCAGTAGTGCGGCACGCGCGGGAAGCTGGCGCGCGGCAACGCAAGCTCGGCTTCCTTCTGCTGCATCCACTGCAGGCGTTGTTCAATGGATTCGTTGTTGAAGAACTTCTGGATGCGGCGGCCGATCACGCCGGCAATGGTGGCCGGGGTCAGTTCACCGGTGGACGGCAGGATCCATTCGCCACTCTCGTCGTACTTGCCGACGATGGACGGGCGCTGGCCCCAGCTGGCCGGCCAGTTGAAGAACTGTTCCTTCATCTGGCGCTCGATGAAGGCACGCTTCTCCTCCACCACGATGATGTCTTCCAGCCCCTGCGCGAAGCGCGCGATGCCCTGCGGTTCCAGCGGCCAGGTCATGCCGACCTTGTACACGCGGATGCCGATGTCGGCGCACGCGGCTTCGTCCAGGCCCAGGTACTCCAGCGCCTGCAGCACGTCCAGGTAGCTCTTGCCGGTGGTGACGATGCCCAGCCGCGCGCGCGGCGCATCCATCACCACCTTGTCGATGCCGTTGGCGCGGGCAAAGGCCTGCGCGGCCTTCACCGCATAGCGGTGCAGGCGCATTTCCTGGTCCAGCGGCGGGTCCGGCCAGCGGATGTTGAGGCCGCCCGACGGCATCTCGAAGACTTCCGGCAGCACGATGCGGCGCGCCATCGGATCGACCTGCACCGACGCCGACGATTCCACCGTCTCGGCGATCGTCTTGAAGCCGACCCAGCGGCCGGTATAGCGGCTCATCGCCCAGCCCAGCAGGCCCATGTCGAGGATGTCCTGCACGCCGGCCGGGTTCAGCACCGGCATCATCGCGCTGACGAACTCGTCCTCGCTGCCATGCGGCAGGGTCGAACTGCGGCAGGCATGGTCATCGGCGGCCAGTGCCAGCACGCCACCATAGCGCGAGGTGCCGGCCGCATTGGCATGCTTGAACACGTCGCCGCAGCGGTCCACGCCCGGTCCCTTGCCGTACCACATGCCGAACACGCCCTGCACGTTGGCGCCGGGGAACAGGTTGGTCTGCTGGGTGCCCCATACCATGGTGGCGCCCAGGTCCTCGTTCAGGCCGGGGGTGAACTTCACCTTGGCCGCTTCCAGATGCTTGCGCGCGCGCCACAACTCCAGGTCGAAGCCACCCAGCGGGCTGCCACGGTAGCCACTGACGAAGCCGGCGCTGTCGATGCCTTCGGCGGCATCGCGCAGGCGCTGCATCAGCGGCAGCCGCACCAGCGCCTGCACGCCACTCAGGTAGATCCGCCCCTCGTTGCGGGTGTACTTGTGGTCGAGCGTGTAATCACGGTCGAGCAGGTCGGCGGAGGAGGGCGAAGTGAGTTGCGCGGTACTGGTCATGGCTGGCCCGGTAGGATCGGCTGGCACCGGCCGCGTGCGGGCACGCGGCGGGAAAGGCGCGAATTGTAGCAGCGGGGCCGTGGTGGGCCCGGCACTCGCGCCCGCGCCGCTGCTGGGGTTAGGATCGGGGCGAGAGAGGGAGGCTGCGGTTGTGCAGCCTGGGGAGAAGGGATGTCAGTTCCAGGAAAGATCCTGGCCAGCGTGCTGCTGGCCTCGGGAGCGGCCACGGCGTGGGCCGCGCCGGCCATGCCGGCACCACAGGAGTTCTACTTCGACAGCGACCTGGCGGCGGCACCGATGGTGGCGATGCAGGGCGAGGGCGATGAGCTGGTCACCCAGCTGGTGAGGTTGCGCGAGCGCGGCCGGCGCGCGGTGGAAGCCACCGTGCAGCTGGCTTCGGTGGCCAGCACCCAGGGCCGTGCCGAGCTGGCCGACCAGCTGTATGGCGAGGCCCTGAAGGAGGCGCCGGCACAGAGCAGCGCGGGCCGCAGCGTGCGTTGGAACTATGGCTGGGACCTGCTGCGCCAGGGCAAGCCGGATGCGGCGCTGGAGCAATGGTTGTCGTCGGCCGGCAATGCGCGCAGCAAGCCCAGCTGGGTGCCACCCACGTACGCGCTGGCCCTATGGCGGATGGGGCAGAAACAGGAGGCCGTGCAGTGGTATGCCGCAGCAGTGCGTACCGAGCCGTCGCAATGGGGCACCAGTGCCAATTACGCGCAGCTGCTGCCGCAGTGGCGCGAGGATGAGCGCGCGTCGTTGGCCGAAGTGCAGCAGGCCTGGGCGGCGGCCCCGCCTGCGTGGCCCTGAGGAAGGGGTTCGGCCGGGTTCACGGCGTCCCCCGCGAATCCACCCCGCCCGGCCAAGCGTGGCTTTTGATGTTCACAGCCAACCAGCCGCCACGAGGGGCTGCGCCGTTCGCTGGAAACCTCAATCGTCCGCGGAAACCGTCCGCCCCGACGCCCATGCCCGCAGTGCCTCCACCTGCTCGGCCATCAGCACCGACAGCGGTCGCGTCGCACGGATCTCGTTCATCAGCAGCTCGGTATCCAGTGGCCGCCCTTCGGCGTGCGCCGCATACAGCCCGGCCACGATCGCCTGCTCGATCTCCGCGCCGGAGAACCCGTTGGCGGCAGCCGCCAGCGCGGGTAGTGCGAAGTCGTCGGCATTGAGCTGGCGCCGACCCAGGTGCAGCCGCAGCAGTTCCACGCGCACCTCCGGCGAAGGCAGGTCAACGAAGAAGATCTCGTCGAAGCGGCCCTTGCGCAGCAGCTCGGCAGGCAGCTCGTGCACCTGGTTGGCAGTGGCCACGACGAACACCGGTGCCTTGCGCTCGGCCATCCAGGTCAGCAGATGGCCCAGCACGCGGCGTGACACGCCACCGTCCTCGCCACCGCTGGCCAGGCCCTTCTCGATTTCATCCATCCACAGCACGCAGGGCGCCAGCTGCTCGGCCGAGGCCAAGGCCTGGCGCAGGTTGGCCTCGGTCTCGCCGTGGTACTTGTTGTACAGCGCGCCCACGTCCAGGCGCAGCAGCGGTACGCCGAAACCGGCGGCGGTGGCCTTGGCCAGCATCGACTTGCCGCAACCCTGCACGCCCAGCAGCAGCATGCCGCGCGGTGGGTCCAGCCCGGCCGGTGCGGAGCCAGCGATGAACGCCACACGCCGCTGGTTGATCCAGCGCTTGAGCCGGTTGGCGCCGGCCACGTCGCCGAACCGCGCGCTGTCATGCTCGAAGAACAGGTGGCCGCTGCGGTTGAGCAGCTCGAACTTCAGCCGTGCCAGCTGCGGCAGGTCGTCGTCGCGCAGCGCGCCGTCGGCGTAGATCAGCTGCCGGGCGATGCGCCGGGCATCGACCAGGCTCAGGCCCTGCAGGTTCTTCAGGATCTTCTTCACCGCCTCGCTGTCGACTTCGACGCGGCGGCCGCCGTGTTCGCGGGCGTAGGCATCGGCCTCCTCGCGCAGCATCTTCAGCAGGGCGTTGGCATCGGGCAGGCGCGGGTTGAAGCGGACCGCCAGCGCTTCCAGCTCGGCCGGCAGTTCGACCTTGGCGCCGATCAGCACCAGCACGTGCGGTTCGCTGTGGCGGCGCTGGATCAGGTCGCGCAGGGCGCGCTGGTGGCTGGCATAGCCCAGGTAGGGGTGGAAATCGAGCAGCAGGTAGACCCCGCGCTGCCCGGCCTGGCGGATCATCTGCAGGGCCGCGCTGGCGTCGGGTGGCCCGGCCGGCGGATCTTCGCTGTCCAGGTCGATGCGGCGCAGGCCCTCGGTGATCGACCACCGGTGCAGCGCCCGCCAGACGTGCATCAGCGTCTGCCGGAACAGGTCGACGATGCGACCCTCGTCCTGGGTCTCGATCACGATCAGGGGGGTGTTGGCGCGGATCAGTGCGCTCAGGTCCTGCAGCTCGCTCATGCCGGTTCGATCCTTCGGGGGCGCCACGATAGCAAAGGGATGGCCGCAGGTTCAGCGCGGTGCTACCTCCCGTCACCACCGCCGGTGTACGCTCGGGGCACGTACCCGGAAGCGAGGCTGGCATGAAGACGATCCTGGTGGCCGGTTCCAAGGGCGGGGTGGGCAAGACCACCGTCGCCACCCACCTGGCCGCGTACGCGGCATTGCAGGGCAGGGCCACGGTGATCGCCGACGCCGACCCTCAGGGCTCCAGCACCCGCTGGGCGCAACGGCGGGCCGGGCTGGAAAGCGCGGTGCTCCCCATTGATGTGCATCGGAAGAAGCAGTGGGCGCAGAAGCTGCCCGATGGCACCGAAACCGTCATCATCGACGCACCGGCGGGCGCGTTGGCCGACGATATCCCCCATTTCCTTGACGCTGCCGACGCGGTGGTGGTGCCGGTGCTGCCCTCGGCGCTCGACATCGAAGCCATCGTCGGCTTCCTCAACAGCCTGGCCCAGAACCCGCGGGTGCACAGCCGCAAGCTGCCGGTGGGGCTGGTCCTCAACCGCACCAAGCCCTGGACCCAGACCTCGCAGCAGGCGTTGCAGATGCTGGCCGAATGGCCGTACCCGGTGGTCGCGCAGCTGCGTGACAGCCAGAGCTACGTGGTCATGACCGGCCTCGGCCGCAGCCTGTTCGACTACCGCTCGGCCCAGGTGCGGGAGCATCAGGCCGACTGGGAGCCGCTGCTGTCCTGGCTCAAGCTTTGATGCCTGCGTCACTCTTCCTGCTGCATCCTCTTCTTCATGGAAACCCGCGATGCGTGAACTGATCCTGCTGCGCCATGCCCATGCCGAACCGGCTACCCCCGGCCAGGCCGACCTCGACCGGCCGTTGTCGCCGGTGGGGCTCGCCGAAGCCGAAGCCGCCGGCAAGTGGCTGAAGGAGAACAACCTGCTGCCGGACTGCGTGCTGTGCTCACCGGCGCGGCGTACCCGCGAAACCCTGGAAGCCGTGCTCGGCACCATCGGTTACGTGGAAAAGCGCCTGGAAGACCGCATCTACGAAGCCACCCCCGGCACCCTGGCGGCATTGGTGGACGACCGCCGTGATCTCGACCGGGTGCTGATCGTCGGCCACAACCCGGGCCTGGAGCGGCTGGTGGCGTTGATGACCGAGGGCACCAGCAGCGACTACCGCGGCATGCCGCCGGCCGGCATCGCCGTGCTCGGCTTCCCGCGCGAGGCCTCGATCGAGCCAGGCGTGGCCAGCCTGAACGCATTCTGGTGGCCGTGATCCGATGAGCCTGGCGCGGCGCAGCCGCTATCTGCTGCCCGCGCTGCTGGCACTCGGCCCGGCCTGGGCGGCCGTGCCCACGCCGACCACCCTGCCACCGGTGGTCGCCGAAGCGCACCGGGTAATGCGCCTGGATACCCAGCGTTCGCAGATCGGCTTCGAGGTGCGCACCCGTTTCGGGCAGCGTATCGAAGGCCTGTTCCCGCACTTCGAAGGGCGCATCGAGATCCTCTCCGACGGCCGCCACCAGGTGCACCTGAAGATGTTCACGCGCTCGGTCGAGATCCCCGGCAAGGCGCGCTATACCGGGTGGATGCGCGGCGAGGAGTTCTTCGATGCCGGCCGCCATCCGGTGGTCGAGTTCGACTCGCTGCCGTACTGGCCGGAAACCGTGGAGAGCGGTGGCGACATCAACGGCCGGCTGACCCTGCGCGGGATCAGCCACCCCGAGACACTGAAGGTCGAGAAGGCGGAGTGCGCCCGACCCGGCTATGATTGCGACGTCGTCAGCCGCGGTACCGTGCAGCGAGGCCGGTATGGCATGGACAGCTGGCAGCTTGCCTTGAGTGACCGAGTGACTTTCGTATTGCGTGCGCGCCTGAGCGAGGCGCCGAAACCGTGAACCTCCTGCTGCGTGTACTGGCGCTGGCAACCGTGTTGCTGGGCAGCGGTTGTGCATCGCTGTCGAATGCCGAGCGCGACCGCGCCGAGGCAATCGCCGTGCAGGCACGTTCGACCGTGGTCGACTGCCAGCGTGCAGACCGCTGTGCACAGGATTCGCCGCTGCGGGCGCTGGCCGGCCGGGCGTTCACCGAATCCACCCCGGAACGACCGCGCCACTACGCCACCCTGCTCGATGAGGGCGAGGGCGCCCTGGTCGCACGCCTGAACCTGCTGCGCAGCGCCACCCGCAGCATCGACCTGCAGACCTACATCTTCGACAAGGACGACAGCGCCCGTCTGGTCATCGACGAACTGCTGGCCGCATCGCGGCGCGGGGTGAAGGTGCGGCTGCTGATCGACCAGCTCTCGGCGATCTCCGACCTGCAGATCCTCGGCGCCCTGTCCGGCGCCCACCAGAACTTCCAGCTGCGGGTCTACAACCCGACCTTCGGCAAGGCCCGGCTGAACTACTTCGATTATGCCGGCAGCGTGCTGTGCTGCTTCCGCCGGTTCAACCAGCGCATGCACAACAAGCTGCTGGTGATCGACGATGCGATCGGCGTGGTCGGTGGCCGCAACTACCAGGACGACTATTACGACTGGGACCGCGAGTACAACTTCCGCGACCGCGATGTACTGATCGCCGGCCCGGAAGCACGTGCGATGGCGGCCAACTTCGACGCGTTCTGGCGCGCACACCGCAGCGTGCCGGCCGAGCGCCTCAACGACGTGGGCCGCACGTTGCTGCGCGAGGGCGTGCCAACGCTGCCGCCGGCCAGCTTCCGCCGCCCGGAACGGGTACAGCGGGTCAGTGCCGAAGCCAACGACACCGAGTTCGTCACCCGTTCCTTCGTCGATACCGCGCTACCGGTGGCTTCGGTGCGCTACGTGGCCGATCTGCCACGCAAGCATCGCCGCGAGAAGGCCGATGCACCGCTGGCCGGCCAGCATGTGACCGAGCCCCAGCTGGATGCGCTGATCGCCAGTGCGCAGAAGGAAGTGATCCTGCAGACGCCGTACCTGGTACTGTCCAAGCCGGCGCAGAAGCTGTTCCGTGAACTGCGCAAGCGCCCGCAGCCACCGCGCGTGGTGGTGTCCAGCAACAGCCTGGCGGCGACCGACAACCCGATCGTGTATGCATTGTCGTACAAGTACAAGCGGCGCAACATGCGCGAACTGGGCTTCAACATCTTCGAATACAAGCCGTTCCCGCTGGACGCGCCGGTTGACTACCGCAACCTGCTGCCCGACCCGATCGCTGCGCCCGGGGGGGAAGACGAGGGCGGTCGCAATCCGCTGATCGGTGGCAGTGCTGCCGGCAGCAACGCACGCGGTGGCAGCAGCAGTGGTTCGGATGCCGGCAGCAGGCAGGGCCCGTTGAATCGCCACAGCGATGGTGCCTACGACAACGCACGCGCACGCCGTCGCGCCGCCGGCAGCGAGGTGGAAACGCGCCTGCTGCGCACCGAGACGCGGCCGTCGTTCCTGGGCAGCAAGGCGGTCAACAAGCCGTTGCCGGTCACCCGCAAGGGCGCGCGCATGGGCCTGCACGCCAAGTCGCTGGTGGTCGACCGCCGCATCGGCGTGGTCGGCACCCACAACTTCGATCCGCGCAGCGAGAACTACAACACCGAAGGCGCGGTGATCATCGACGACCCGGTTTTTGCCGAGGAACTGGCGCAGAGCATCCTGCGTGACACCCACCCACAGAACTCCTGGACGGTGGCGCCACGGGCCAAGCCACCGGTGCTGTCGGGGCTGAACTACAGCGTCGGCAAGGCCTCCGAAGCGCTGCCCATCCTTGATTTCTGGCCCTGGCGCTACGCCACCGACTACGAGTTCAAGCCCGGCCCGGAGTGCCCGCAGCCGCTGCCGCGGCAGGATCCTGATTTCCATCGCTGCTACGTCGCCGTCGGCGACTTCCCCGAAGTCAACGTCGGCCCGAAGTGGCTGCTGGTGCGCATGCTGACCGCATTCGGCGCCGGTCTCGTTCCCATCCTCTGAAGGTACTCGCATGGCCCAGGTGTTCCGCGAAGCCGTTTCCATCGAGCAGCTCAACGCGCTCAGCCGCAACACGGCGATTGAATCCCTGGGCATCGTCTTCAGTGCCGCCGGCGAGGACTGGCTGCAGGCCACCATGCCGGTGGATGAGCGCACCCGCCAGCCCTACGGCATCCTGCACGGCGGTGCCTCGGTGGTGCTGGCCGAGACCCTGGGCAGCAGCGCCGGCAACCTGTGCGTGGATACCGGCAAGCAGGTCTGCGTGGGCCTGGAGATCAATGCCAACCACGTGCGTGCCGTGCGCTCGGGCACGGTCACCGGCACCGCCCGCGCGCTGCACGTCGGCCGCAGCACCCAGCTGTGGGAGATCCGCATCGAGGACGAGCAGGGCCGTCTGGTATGCATCTCGCGGCTGACCCTGGCGGTGGTGGCTGCCGGTCACGGCTGAGCCCCCCTGGCGCTCGTTGACGGCAGCGGAACCCAGCGTTCCCCGCCGATTGCCCCGGTCGATGGCGGTTATGGCCTAAATCGGCTGGCAGCGATGACGGCCCTCCGGTATCGTGCGCGGATGACTTCCCCCACTCCGGCCCCCCGTGGCGGCGTGGCGCGTGTGTGCCGTTACCTGTACCGCGTACCGCTGCTGTTGGTCCACATCATCGTGTTCCTGCCGCTCATCCTGATCGGCATGCTTCCGCCGTGGGGCGAACTGCGCGTGGGCGAGGCGACCTTCGGCGCCAAGGTGGTCAACTGGTGGCAGGGCGGGCTGATGTGGATCTTCGGCTTCCGCCTGGTGCAGGTCGGCGCGCCGCTGCCCGGTGCCGTGCTGTTCGTGGCCAACCATGTCAGCTGGGTGGATATCTGCATCCTGCACAGCCAGCGCATGATGGGCTTCGTCGCCAAGCGCGAGATCGCCAGCTGGCCGCTGGTGGGTTGGCTGGCCGCGCGCGGCCAGACCATCTTCCACCAGCGTGGCAACACCGAATCGCTCGGTGGCGTGATGCAGGTGATGGCCGACCGCCTGCGCGAGGGCAAGGCCGTGGGCGTGTTCCCGGAAGGGCGGACCCGCGGCGGTCACGAAGTGGGCCCGTTCCACGCCCGCATCTTCCAGGCCGCGGTCGAGACCGGCGTGCCGGTGCAGCCGGTGGCCCTGGTGTACGGGGCGAAGGGCGACGCGCAGACCATCGTCGCGTTCGGTCCGAACGAGAGCTTCTTTGCCAATTTCCTGCGCCTGCTCGGCGAGCCGGCGCGACGTGCGGAAGTGCACTTCCTGGCGCCGATCGGTGCACAGGACCTGGAAGGCCGTCGGCGCATCGCGGAAACCTCGCGCGCGCGCATCGTGGCGGCCATGAGCGCCGGGTGAGGCTGCGGTGGCCCTGATCCCGCCACCTGTCCTGGACGCCGGTACGCCGACGCTGCATGCGGCTGACTATCAGCCGCCGCGCTGGCTGCGCAATCCGCACCTGCAGTCGATGCTCAGCTCCAGCCGCATGCGCCTGCAGCGCGGCCTGCTGCGGCTGGCGGCCACCGGTGCGGTCAGCGAAGAGCTGATCCTCGATGGTGGTGATGGCGTGCGCCTGCAGGGCTGGCACAGCCATGTCGAAGGCCGCGAGCCCAAGGGCATCGCGCTGCTGCTGCATGGCTGGGAAGGCAGTGCCGAATCCAGCTACATGCGCATGGCCGCCGCGCGTATGATCGAGCAGGGCTTCGACGTGGTGCGGCTGAACTTCCGCGACCACGGCAACACCCATCACCTGAACCCCGGCATCTTCCACTCCAATCTCATCGATGAAGTGGTGCACGCCGCGGGCGATATCGCCCAGCGCTGGCCGCAGCTGCCGCTGGTGGCCGCCGGTTATTCGCTGGGTGGCAACTTCGTGCTGCGCCTGGCCCTGCGCGCGCCGGCGGCCGGCGTGCCGCTGCTGCGCGTCGCCTCGGTGTGCCCGGTGCTGGACCCGGCGCTGACGATGGAGAGCATCGAGAACGGCCCGGCGATGTACGACTGGTACTTCCGCCGCAAATGGGCCGGCTCGCTGCGCCGCAAGC
The DNA here is from genome assembly GCF_030985535.1 of Stenotrophomonas sp. Sm2128. NCBI lineage: Bacteria > Pseudomonadati > Pseudomonadota > Gammaproteobacteria > Lysobacterales > Lysobacteraceae > Stenotrophomonas > Stenotrophomonas sp. Sm2128. Next base: position 36,066 of record NZ_JAPTFQ010000033.1, on the reverse strand, counting down.
GCGATCTGTTCCCCGAGCTGAGCGACTGCGACGACCGCGTGCTGAAGCTGGACATCCGCGCGCTGACCGCCTGGCTGGTCGAGCGCCACACCAGCTTCGGTTCGCTGCAGGCCTATTTCGACGGCTACTCGATCGCCGGCGACCGCCTGTCGTCCCTGCAGGTACCGGCCGACATCCTGATGGCGCAGGATGACCCGGTGATTCCGTACGCGACCTTCAGCAACTGGCAGCTGCCGGGCCAGGCGCGCCTGGAAACCGCCTGCTGGGGCGGCCACTGCGGGTTCATCGAAAACTGGCGCGGCGACGGCTTCTCCGAGCGCTGGGTCGCCCAGCGCCTGCAGCGGGTCCTGCAGGCCTGAACCGGCGACAGCGCGCAGCCCGCTACAATGCGGCTTTGCACTTGAACCGGACTGCCATGCAAGACCAGATCATCCAAGCGTTGCGCCAGAACCAGGCCGACCAGGCCGTGCAGCTGGCCCAGGCGTGGACCCGTGACGAACCCGGCCAGGCCAACGCCCACCGCTGGCTGGCGCTTGCGCTGCAGCAGCAGGGCAACGCCGAGGAGGCGATGGAGGCCCTGCAGCAGGCGCTGCGGCTGGCCCCGGACGACGCCCAGCTGCACCTGCAGCATGCCGGCCTGCTGCTGGCACTGCGCCAGTTCGAGGGTGCCGACGAAGCACTGGTGCGCACCACCGGCCTCGATCCGAACTCGTTCTCCGCCTATCTGATGCAGGCGCACCTGGCGATCGGCCGCAATGACTTCGACGAAGCGCAGCGCATCTCCACCCTGGCCGCGCGCGTGGAGCCGGACCATCCGGAACTGCTGACCATCGACGGCATGGTTGCACTGCGCCGCGGTGACGCCGACCGTGCACTGGCGCTGCTGTCGGCTGCCAGCAAGGCACTGCCGGACGATACCCGCGTGCTGTACGCGCTGGGCTTTGCCTACCTGGGCAAGGACATGCTGGCGTTTGCAGAGCAGTCGTTCCGCCGCGTGCTGGAACTCAATCCGTCGCTGTCCTCGCTGCATGGGCTGGTGGTGCAGCTGGCACTGCGCCAGGGCAACGTACCGGCCGCCGCCGAAGCGATGCAGGTGGCCCTGCAGCAGCCGGAGATGGACGTACCGTCGATGCGACGCCTGGCGGGTGAACTGTCGCTGCGCAATGGCCAGCCGCTGCAGGCCCTGGACTACCTGCTGCCGCTGCTGGAGACGCAGCCGGAAGACCGCCAGGTGCTGCAGCTGCTGCTGATGTCATGGCAGCGCCTGGGGCGCGAGGATGAAGCGCGTGCACGCCTGGATGCGGTACTGGATACCAATGACCAGCTGCACGATGTGTGGCTGGCACGCCTGGCCATCGAGCAGGTGGGCAGCGAAAGCGCCGTGACCGCGGTCGAGCGCTGGATGGCGGCGATGCCCGCGCATCTGCCGGCCCTGGAGGCGCGCCTGCGCCTGCATGACATGGCCGGCGAACATGCTCAGGCCGAAGCGATCGCCGAACGCATCGTCAGCCTGGAACCGGGCCGCGTCAGCGGCGAGACCCGGCTGGTCGAAGGCCTGCTGCAGCGCGATCCCGCCGCCGCCGTGGCCCGCGTGCAGGCGCTGATCGAGCTGGCGCCGGAAGAGCATCGCGCCGACCTGCGGACGTGGATGGGCGAGATCCAGGACCGCGCCGGGCAGCCGCAGGACGCCCTGCGCACCTGGCTGTCGCTGCAGGCTGACCAGGCGCCGCAGCGCTTGCCACTGCCGCCACAGGCCAAGTCCCCGCCGAGCTGGCCGGACAAGGGCAGCATCGACGGCGATGCCAGCTCCGCGCCGATCTTCCTCTGGGGCCCGCCGGGTTCGGGCGTTGAGCGGGTGGCGACCGGCCTGGCTGCTGCCAGCCCGGTGCTGCGCAGCGACCGCTACACCAACACGCCGCCCGATGATGCGTTCCAGAACTACAACACGCTGCAGGACCTGGCCTCAGGCGTGCTGACGCCGGAGCGGCTGGTGCAGCGCTGGCGTGAACAGCTGCCGGCACGTGGCCTGCAGAGCGACACCGTGATCGACTGGCTGCTGTGGTGGGACAACGCCCTGCTGTGGGCGCTGCGCCCGCAGCTGCCGCAGGGCCGCCTGGTGCTGGTGCTGCGCGACCCGCGCGACATGCTGCTGGACTGGGTGGCCTACGGTGCCGCCGCGCCGCTGGCGATGACGTCGCTGGCCGAAGCCAGTGAATGGCTGACCCGCGCGCTGACCCAGATCGCCACGCTGCATGAGGACGACCTGTACCCGCACGTGCTGCTGCGCATCGACCAGATCGGCAACGATCCGCAGGCGATGGCCGAACTGCTGGGCCGCCTGTTCGAGCGGCCGATGCCGCCGGCGGCACAGCTGGGAGCCCCGCGCCTGCCGGCCGGCCACTGGCGCAACTACCGCGACGTGATGAGCGCCGCCTTCGCCCAGCTCACCCCGGTTGCGGTGCGTCTGGGTTACCCGGAAGAGTGAGGAGAGTCCGATGCAGTTGACCAGCCACAGCCTGACCAACGGCGCACCGATCGATCGTGAGTTCGCCGCGGGCGACGCCAACGGTTTCGCCCCGGACCGCAACCCGCACCTGGCCTGGAGCGGGGCGCCGGCCGGCACCCGTTCGTTCCTGCTGGTATGCGTGGACCCGGACGTACCGACCGTGCCGGAGACGGTTGGTCGCAGCGACATGAGCGTGCCGCGCGACCAGCCGCGCTGCGATTTCGTGCACTGGGTGATGGCCGATATCCCGGCCACGGTGCAGGAGATCGCCGCTGGCAGCTGCAGCGACGGCTTCGTGGTGAAGGGCAAGCCCGCACCCGCCGGCCCGGCCGGCAGCCGCCAGGGCCTGAACGACTTCACCGGCTGGTTCGCGGGCAACCCGGACATGGCCGGTGATTACCTGGGCTATGACGGCCCCTATCCGCCGTTCAACGACGAGCGCATGCACCGCTATTTCTTCCGGGTATTCGCGCTGGACGTGGCGTCGCTGGACCTGCCGCAGCGCTTCACCGCCGCCGACGCGTACCGCGCCATGCACGGCCACGTGCTGGCCGAAGCCGCACTGCACGGCACCTACACGTTGAACCCGGCGCTGGGCTGAGCAGCACACAGGGTAGAGCCGGCCAGCGGCCGGCGCTACCTTCCATCCGCTTGCAGCGCCGCCGGTTCGAACACTGCGGTGTCGCCCCTCGCGTTGCGCAGCACCAGCGCGCCGCGGTCGTCAAGCGCAAGCGTCGGTGCCGAGCCTTCGCCGTGCATCAGCTTTCCGGCGAGCTTCTGCTGCGTGGGCAGTCTCTGATCGATGCAGAGCGCTGTGGTCTGCACGCCGTTGCGCAGGATCAGCAGGTTGCCCTGCAGCCGGTACTCGTTGCTGACGTGGTTGCACAGGTTCAACTCGCTCATGAAACCGGACTGGAAGCGCAGTGTGTAGGGCGCGCGACCGCGGACGAACAACGCGTCGATGCGCTTTCCTTGCGCGTTGGTGGCACGCACCAGTTGCCACAGGTGCGCTTCAAGCTGATCGGTGCTGGGCGTGCTGGCAGCGGCCACATTCGCGGACATGACGAGCAGCGCAGCAATGATGAGGACGGGGACGTGCTTCATGCCGATCTCCCGATGCATCCGGTAGTGCCGGCCGCTGGCCGGCCGCATCCGTGTGTTGGCAGTGCCGCGCAGGGCAGCCGGCCAGCGGCCGGCCCTACCGACCATGAAGAAGGGCGGCCTCTCGGCCGCCCTTCCATCGTTTTATTTCTTCTCGATGGCCGACTCGACCACCATGTCCAGCACGTACGCCTGCGACGGCGCATCGGCCGGCGGGTTCTTCACCTCGTAGCGCTTCACGCGCACCACGTTGCGCACGCCGTCTTCGTGGGTGTAACCCTCGATGTTGCCGTAGAAGTTCTCGAACTTGCCCGGCTCGCCCTGCTTCAGGCCCTTGTCGTCGAACTTCACTTCGCGCACCTGCAGGCACTGGTAGTCCGGGATCAGCGGGTGCGAGCACTTCTCGGTCTTCGCAGCCACTTCCAGGAACACGGTTTCGCCGGCGCCGCCGTAGCGGGTTTCAGCGGTCGGTTCCGGGTTGAACACCAGCACGTCGCCCTTGGCGGTGGTCAGGGTCAGCTTGCCATCGGCATCCTGCTCGGCCTTCAGCTCGCCCTGCAGGCGGCTCGACACGGCCTCGTCCAGCGCCATCAGCGCCTTGTCGTTGCAGGCCATCATGGTCGAGGCCATCGCACTGACCGTCAGCTTGCCGTCGGCCAGGGTGTAGCCGCCACCCATGTGGTTGCAGGCGTTGCTGACCGACAGGCGGCCATCAGCGAAGTCCAGGGTGACCGGCTTGTCTTCGCGGGCGAACAGCGCGTCGATGCGCTTGCCGTCGGCGCCGGTGGCCTGCTGCAGCAGCCAGTGCTGGCTCTGCAGGCGCTGCGCATCCAGGTGCGCCAGCGTCTGCTGGTCTGCTGCCTTGGCCGCGGCCGGGGCCACGTCGTCGCCGCCGGTGCCGGCCGGGGCCGGGGTCTGGCTGCAGGCGGCCATCAGGGCCAACGGGAGGAGCAGGGTGAGCTTGCGGTTCATGGTGATTCTCCTTGGGGAACCGTGGGGGAAACGGGGTGGGGCCGGCAACGGGGTTATCGTGCCCCGGCGCTGTTCAGCTGCCGGACGGCAACCACAGCAGCAACGCCGCGCCCAGCGCGATGCGGTAAATGCCGAAGGCGGTGAACTTGTGCGATTTGATGTAGCCCATCAGCCACTTCACTACGACGAAGCCGGTGACGGCCGCGGCAAGGAAGGCCACGCCCACCTCGGTCCAGTTCTCGCTGCCCAGCTGCCCGGCCCTGGCCATCTCCAGGAAGGTATAGGCGCTGGCGGCGAACATGGTGGGGATGCCGACCAGGAACACGAACTCGGCGGCGGCGGCGCGGCGGCTCAGGCCCAGCAGCATGGCCAGGAAGATGGCCGAGGCCGAGCGCGAGGTACCCGGGAACACGCCGGCCACCACCTGCGCCAAGCCCACGCCGATCGCCACTGTCCAGGTCACCTGGTCGCGGTCGGGCAGGCGCGCGGTGTAGGCCTCCACCAGCAGCATCCAGACGCCACCGATGATCAGTGCCCAGGCCACCGGGCTGACCGTCTCCGGCAGCGACCAGCCGGCCTTGCGCACGACCAGGCCGACCACTGCGGTGACCAGGAAGGCGGCGCCCAGCTTGAACACGTACTCACGGTTCTCGCGTTGGTTGAAGCCGGTGGCCAGCTGCAGCAGGCGCTGGCGGAACACCAGCACCACCGCCACGATCGCACCGGCCTGGATGACGATGTTGAAGAAGTCCGAACGGGCGCCCAGCCAGTGCTGGGCGATGAGCAGGTGGCCGGTGCTGGAGATCGGCAGGAATTCGGTCAAGCCTTCGAGGATGCCCAGCAGCAGGGCGGAGAGCAGGTCGGACATGGACGGTGCGTGCACGCGCGGCGGAAGGAAGAAGGTCGAGAGGATAGACGATCACCGCCGCACCAAACGGGTGCGTCTGGTGCTGGGTGCACCCGTTTGGTGCGCGCCGTTCTGCACCGCCACGGAGCACCCTTTTTGAAATCAATGACTTGCGGCCTGCGAAAAGTTGGCACGGTCGTTGCTGTACCTCAGCAGGCATTCATCCCCATCCGAGGTCGTACCGATGTCCGTGGAAAACGTTGAGAAGCTGATCAAGGACAACCAGATCGAGTTCGTCGATCTGCGTTTCGTGGATATGCGTGGCGTCGAACAGCACGTCACCTTCCCGGTCAGCATCGTCGAACCGTCGCTGTTCGAAGAAGGCAAGATGTTCGATGGCAGCTCGATCGCCGGCTGGAAGGGCATCAACGAGTCGGACATGGTGCTGCTGCCGGATACCGCCAGCGCCTACGTCGACCCGTTCTACGCCGATCCGACCATCGTGATCAGCTGCGACATCCTCGACCCGGCCACCATGCAGCCGTATGGCCGTTGCCCGCGCGGCATCGCCAAGCGCGCCGAGGCCTACCTGAAGTCCTCCGGCATTGCCGAAACCGCGTTCTTCGGCCCGGAGCCGGAATTCTTCATCTTCGACTCGGTCCGTTTCGCCAATGAAATGGGCAACACTTTCTTCAAGGTCGATTCCGAAGAAGCCGCCTGGAACAGCGGCGCCAAGTACGACGGCGCCAACAGCGGTTACCGTCCGGGCGTGAAGGGTGGCTATTTCCCGGTTCCGCCGACCGACACCCTGCACGACCTGCGCGCCGAGATGTGCAAGACCCTGGAACAGGTCGGCATCGAAGTGGAAGTGCAGCACCACGAAGTGGCCACCGCCGGCCAGTGCGAGATCGGCACCAAGTTCAGCACCCTGGTGCAGAAGGCCGACGAACTGCTGCGCATGAAGTACGTGATCAAGAACGTCGCGCACCGCAACGGCAAGACCGTCACCTTCATGCCCAAGCCGATCGTCGGCGACAACGGCAGCGGCATGCACGTGCACCAGTCGCTGTCCAAGGGCGGCACCAACCTGTTCTCCGGTGACGGCTACGGTGGCCTGAGCCAGCTGGCGCTGTGGTACATCGGCGGCATCTTCAAGCACGCCAAGGCCATCAATGCCTTCGCCAACTCGGGCACCAACAGCTACAAGCGCCTGGTGCCGGGCTTCGAAGCGCCGGTGATGCTGGCCTATTCGGCCCGCAACCGTTCGGCATCGTGCCGCATTCCGTGGGTCTCCAACCCGAAGGCGCGCCGTATCGAAATGCGCTTCCCGGACCCGATCCAGTCCGGCTACCTCACCTTCACTGCGCTGATGATGGCCGGCCTGGACGGCATCAAGAACCAGATCGACCCGGGCGCACCGAGCGACAAGGACCTGTACGACCTGCCGCCGGAAGAAGAGAAGCTGATCCCGCAGGTCTGCTCCTCGCTGGACCAGGCGCTGGAAGCGCTGGACAAGGACCGCGAGTTCCTGAAGGCCGGTGGCGTGATGAGCGATGACTTCATCGACGGCTACATCGCGCTGAAGATGCAGGAAGTGACCAAGTTCCGCGCGGCCACCCACCCGCTGGAATACCAGCTGTACTACGCCAGCTGACCGGATGCGATGGCGGTGGGTTTCCCCCTCCCACCCGCCGCCATCGCTTCCGTTTTCGCGGCTGGGGAGCCGCAAGGCGGGCGCAGGCCCGCCGTTGTAGAGCGGACTGTCAGTCCGCTGCATTGGAACGTGGGCCTTTGGCCCGCTTATCCAGGGGCAAGAGAGAGACCGGATACGCGACCAGGGCCGCCCTCCCTCCCGCGTCGGTCGTGCAAGGAGAGAGGCACGGCCGTCCCGGCCCTGTACGTGTCCGGTGCAACAGCCACGGTCATCATCCTGATGACCCGTGGTTGCCTGATGCCAACGCGCGCTGGCGCGCTGGCCCCATCCACCATCGGGACATGCGCATGAAACTGATCTCCGCCATCATCCGGCCGTTCAAGCTCGACGAGGTCCGCGAGGCCTTGTCCGACGCAGGCGTGTCGGGCATTACCGTGACCGAAGTGAAAGGCTTCGGCCGCCAGAAGGGCCACACCGAGCTGTATCGCGGCGCCGAGTACGTCGTCGATTTCCTGCCCAAGATCAAGATCGAAACCGTAGTCACCGACGAGCGTGCCGATGCGGTGATCGAAGCGATCCAATCGTCGGCAGGCACCGGCAAGATCGGTGACGGCAAGATCTTCGTCACCGCCGTCGAACAGGTCATCCGCATCCGCACCGGCGAAATCGGTGCCGACGCGCTGTAACCCCCTTCCGGAGACTCCCCCATGAAGATGCGCCTTCTCACCGGGTGGCAAGCCCGGTTCCATATCGTGTGCCTGTTGATGCTGCTGAGCGCGCTGGCCGCGGGTGCCTGGCCGGGCAATGCCCACGCCCAGGCGCAGGTGTCGCCGCTGCCGAGCGAAAGCGTGGCCGTTGAGCCGCTGCAGGACCCTGCAGCTGCAGCCGCTGCGCCGGCCGTGGCCGAAGCGGCCGCCGCCTATGATCATGGCGACGTGGCCTGGATGCTCACCTCCACCCTGCTGGTGCTGCTGATGGTCGTGCCGGGCCTGGCCCTGTTCTACGGCGGCCTGGTGCGTTCGAAGAACGTGCTGTCGGTACTGAGCCAGATCCTGGTGGTGTTCTCGCTGGTGCTGCTGCTGTGGGTGGCCTACGGCTACAGCGCGGTGTTCAGCGCGGGCAATCCGTTCTTCGGTTCGTTCACCGAGTTCGCCTTCCTCAAGGGCTTCACCCCCGAGTCGGTCGGCAACACGCCGATCAAGGGACTGCCGGACTATCTGTTCGTCGCGTTCCAGTCGACCTTTGCCGGCATCACCACCGCGCTGATCGTCGGTGCCTTCGCCGAGCGCATCAAGTTCCGCGCGGTGCTGCTGTTCTCGGCGCTGTGGTTCACCCTCAGCTACATTCCGATGGCACATATCGTCTGGGGTGGCGGTTACCTGGGCGAGCTGGGCGCGATCGATTTCGCCGGCGGCACCGTGGTCCACATCAATGCGGGCGTTGCTGGCCTGGTGGCTGCCTGGTTTGTCGGCAAGCGCCTGGGCTACGGCCAGACCGCGCTGAAGCCGCACAACGTGCCGTTCACCTACATCGGCGCGATGCTGCTGTGGGTGGGCTGGTTCGGCTTCAATGCCGGTTCCGCTGCCGCAGCCGATACCGTGGCCTCGCTGGCCTTCCTCAACACCGTGCTGGCCACCGCCGCCGCCGTGCTCGGCTGGACGCTGGTGGAAGCAATCAGCAAGGGCAAGCCATCGGCACTGGGCGCTGCTTCGGGTGCGGTGGCCGGCCTGGTCGGCATCACCCCGGCATGTGGCACGGTCGGCCCGCTCGGCGCGATCGTGATCGGCTTCGTTGCCGGCGTGGTCTGCGTCTGGGGCGTCACGGGCCTCAAGCGCCTGCTGAAAGTGGACGACACCGCCGACGTGTTCGGTGTGCATGGTGTCGGCGGCATCGTCGGCGCGATCCTTACCGGTGTGTTCAGTGCACAGTCGCTGGGTGGTACCAAGGCGGATCTGGATATCGCGCACCAGGTCTGGGTGCAGGTGGTCAGCGTCGGCCTCACCGTGGTGTGGTCGGCGTTGGTGACGACGCTGATCCTGCTGGTAGTGCGCAGCGTGGTCGGCCTGCGCGTGACCGAGGAAGCAGAGCGCACCGGCCTGGATGTCACCTCGCATGGTGAGTCGGCTTACGAGGCCTGACGGGCTTCACGGTTTCAAAGGTACCCCGCCACTGCTGCGTCGCCTGCAGTGGCGGGGGCCGGGCACAGGTTTCCCCAGTGCCGCAGGCATCTGTCGGCGTACTGGCGGACCTGCGCTGGGTCGGGTGTAGATCCGGGGCGCCGCCCGCTAGCGGAACGCCGTCCGTCGGACATCACATTTTGCCCGGATGGGCTGGGCCGGCGGCAGTTTGCCGGCTCTGTTTCCTGCCACGCGATTCCCTTACAGTGCTGCCTCTTCCAGCCGCATCTTCGTCGGTCTGGCAGCCATCTGCAGGGAACAGGACATCGTGGAACAGGGACGTAATGTACGCAGCCGCGCGTTGCACTGGCGGTTGTCCGTGGGCGTGGCACTGGCCATCGCCGGCTTCCAGGCACCGGCCGGGGCGCAGGTCGTGTCACCGGAGCAGGAGCTGCTCCGGCAGCAGGAGCGCGAACGCGCGCTGCGCGAACAACAGGAAGCCACGCCGGATGTCCGGCTGCAGCCGGCTACTGAAGACCTCGGCCATCTGCCGGTGGACGAATCACCCTGTTTCACCATCAACCGCATCGAGCTGCAGGGTGACCAGGCCGACCGCTTCCGCTGGGCACTGGCGGCAGCCGATCCGCGCAGCGACCCCGCCACCGGGCGCTGCCTGGGTACCGCCGGCGTGGACATCGTGATGAAGCGCGTGCAGAACGCGATCATCGAGCGCGGCTACGTCACCACCCGCATCCTGGCCGCACCGCAGGACCTGAAGACCGGCATCCTGACGCTCACGGTCGTCCCGGGCCGCGTCAATGCCATCCGCTTTGCCGACGGCGCAGGCCGCACCCCCGCCCTCTGGAACGCGGTGCGGGTGGCACGCGGCGAAGTACTGAACCTGCGTGACATCGAACAGGCGCTGGAAAACCTGCAGCGCGTGCCGACCGCGCAGGTGGACATCCAGATCGCGCCCCCGGCCGATGGCGCGGCGGCCAAGCCGGGCGAGAGTGATCTGGTGATCAGCTGGCAGCAGGCGCGCCTGGTACGGGTCAACCTGACCCTGGACGATGCCGGCAGCCAGTCCACCGGCAAGATGCAGGCCGGCACCACGGTGTCGGTGGACAACGCGGCCGGCCTCAGCGACCTGTTCTACATCAACGTGGGCAGATCGCTGTTCAACGGCAGCGAGCGTGGCACCGACAGTTGGGCAGTGCATTACAGCGTGCCGCTGGGCGGATGGCTGCTGGGCGCCAACGCCAGCAACTTCGACTATGAGCAGACCGTTGCCGGCGCATTCGAGAATTACGTCTACAGCGGCTCCAGCCGCAACGCCGAGCTGCGCCTGACGCGCATGCTGTTCCGCAACGCGCGCGCCAAGACCAGCATGTACGCGCGCGGCTGGTACCGCGAATCGGACAACTTCATCAACGATACCGAGATCGAAGTGCAGCGCCGCCGCATGGCGGGCTGGGAACTGGGCCTGGGCCACCGGCACTTCATCGGCAAGGCGACGCTGGATGTGAACCTGGCATACCGCAAGGGGACCGGCGCCTTCAACGCGCTGCGCGCACCGGAAGAGGCCTTTGGCGAAGGCACGGCGCATGGCCGCATCTTCACCGCCGATGCGCAGCTGGTCGTGCCGATGCAGTGGGGCCGCCAGAGCCTGCGCTACACCAGCAGCTGGCGTGCGCAGTGGAACCGCTCGCCGCTGGTACCGCAGGATCGGTTCTCGATCGGTGGCCGCTACACCGTGCGTGGCTTCGATGGCGAAATGTCGCTGACCGGCGAGCGCGGCTGGCTGCTGCGCAATGAAGTGGGCGTACCCCTGGGCAGTGGCGTGGAGGCCTACGTCGCGGTCGATCACGGCCGCGTCGGCGGTCCGTCCACGGCCCGGTTGCTCGGCGACCGGCTCACCGGTACCGCGCTCGGCCTTCGCGGTGGCACCCGCCACATCAACTGGGATGCCTTCGTCGGCAGCCCGTTGTCCAGGCCGCGCGGCTTCCAGACCGCCTACACCACGTTCGGAATGAACATGGGCGTCTCGTTCTGACGCCTGCGCATGGCCGGCCTGCGCTGCCTGCAGCGCGGCCAACACGATGCGGTACCGCGCAGCCCGCTGCGCACACCACCCAACAGCACCGAAAGGAATCAGCGCCGTGAACAAAGTCTACCGTCTGGTCTTCAACCGTACGCTCGGGGTCATGCAGGTTGCGTCCGAGCTGGTCAACGCCGCGCACGGCGGTGCCGACAATCGTGAAGGCCGCACGGTCGGCACCCTGCGACCGATCAGTTTCGCGTTGTGGCTGGTGCTGGGCTGGGTGGGGCTGGTGCAGCCGTTGTCAGCGCAGCAGGCGCCGGCCGACCCGGGCCGCATCGCCGCCGACCCGGGCGCGCCGGCAAACCAGCGCCCGACGGTGATCACCTCGGCCAACGGCACGCCACAGGTCAACATCACCACGCCCAGTGCGGGCGGGGTGTCGCGCAATACCTACCAGCAGTTCGACGTCGGCCAGCAGGGCGTGATCCTCAACAACTCGCGCGGCGAGGTGCAGACCCAGCTGGGTGGCTGGGTGCAGGGCAATCCGTGGCTGGCCACGGGCACCGCACGGGTCATCCTCAACGAGGTCAACAGCAGCAATCCCAGCCACCTCAATGGCTATGTGGAGGTGGCCGGTGCGCGGGCGCAGGTGGTCATCGCCAACCCGGCCGGGATCCAGGTCAATGGCGCGGGCTTCCTCAACGCCAGCCGGGTGACCCTGACCACCGGCACGCCGATCGTCAGCAATGGCGTGCTGGAAGGCTATCGCGTGGAAGGTGGCAGCATCGGTGTCGGTGGCACGGGCCTGGATACCAGCCGCGCCGACTACACCGACATCATCACCCGTTCGCTGCAGGTCAATGCCGGCATCTGGGCCAACCAGCTGCAGGCCAGCCTGGGCAGCAACGTGGTCAGTGCCGACCACAGCAGCGTGCAGCAGCAGAAGCCTACGTCCGCCGCGCCCACCTTCGCGCTGGATGTGGGCGCGCTGGGCGGCATGTATGCCAACCGCATCTGGCTGGTCGGCAATGAACATGGCGTGGGCGTAAGCAATGCCGGCAAGATCGGTGCCCAGGCCGGCGAGCTGGTGGTCACCGCCGACGGCCGGCTGCAGAATACCGGCGCGATGCATGCGCAGCAGGACCTGCGCATCGACGCCAGCGCGGGCATCGCCAATGCCGGCACGCTCAGTGCCGAGCGCGAGCTGCGCGTGCAGACCCCGGCAGATGTCGACAATAGTGGCGGCACGCTCAATGCGCGACGCATCGAAGTGAATGCCGATGCGCTGCGCAACCGCGGCGGCAGCATCGAACAGCTTGGAACGCAGGCGCTGCAGCTGCAGGCCGCCGACCTCAGCAACCTGCAGGGCCGCATCGGCACCGTGTCCAGCGTTTCGCCAGGCACCGGCACCGGCGGCACCGGCACCCCGCCGGGTACGGGTACGCCAGGCACGGGTACGTCAGGTACCGGTACGCCAGGCACAGGTACCCCCGGCACTGGCACTCCCGGCACTGGCGGCGGCACCCCGCCGGTCACGCCGCTTCCGCCGCTGGCGGCCGGTGTGCTCAACATCGCAGGAACGCTGGACAACGACGGCGGCCGCATCGAAGCCAGTGGCGACCTGCAGCTCAGCGCCCGCAACAGCCTGGACAACAGCGACGGCACGCTGGGCGCAAGCACCCTGCAGGTGCAGGGACAGGCGCTGCGCAACATGCGTGGCACCCTGCAGGTCCAGGGCGCGGCCAGCGCGCAGGTGCAACAGCTGGACAACAGCGGCGGCCGCATGACCTTCGCCCGTGGTTTCGAGTTGAAGGCGCAATCGGCAATCAATCGCGGCGGCAGCCTTGCCCACGGTGGCAGCGCCGAGACGACCTGGATGATCGGCCAGGTCGACAACAGCGAGGGCAGCATCTCCAGCAATGCCACGCGGCTCGGCCTCGACATCGGCACCGTGGTCAACACCCGGGGCAGCATCAACCACGCCGGCAGCGAGGACCTGCTGCTGCGTGCGGAGGTACTGGATGGCGTGCAGGGCAGCATCGCCACCGCCGGCGCGGCAGACCTGCAGCTGGGCCGCGCCGACCACCGTGGTGCGCAGCTGGTCGCCCGCCAGCTCGGCCTGAGCGCACAGGACTTCGACAACCGCGGCGGCCGCGTGCTGTCCACGGGGCTGCAGGCCAGCACGCTCAACGTCCGCAATCACCTGGACAACAGCGACGGTGGCCTGCTGGCCAGCAATGCCGACCTGCAGATCGATGCAGCGTTCTTCGGCAATGCCGGCGGCACCGTGCAGCAGGCGGGCGCTGGCAACCTGCGCATCACCACCGCCAGCCTGCAGGGCCAGGGCGGCACCGTTCTCAGCAACGGCACCCTGCAGCTGCACGGCGATACCCTGAACCTGCGCAATGGCACCACCGCCGCGCAGCGCATCGATGTGCGCGCCGGCGACCTGACCACCGCCGGCGGCACGCTGACCTCGACCGGCGGCGATGCCCTGCAGCTGCAGGTATCGCGCACCCTGGACAACAGCGGCGGCACCGTGGGCGCCAATGGTGCGCTGGACATCAACAGCGGCATCCTCATCAACGACGGCGGCAAGCTGATCGCCGCAGGCACCGGCACCAGCCACATCCACGCCAGCCAGCGGCTGCAGAACCAGCGCGGCCTGCTGTCCGGCAATGGCGATCTGCAGATCAAGACCGATGGCCTGCTGAACGAGAGTGGCAGCATCGACCATGCCGGCACCGGCACGCTGCAGATCGACGCGACCACCGTGCAGGGAGCTGCTGGCAGCATCGCCAGCAATGGCCTGCTGCAGTTGAGTGGGCAGCAGCTGGACCTGCAGAAGGGCAGCACCCGCGCCCGTGACGTGAAGATCACGGCCACCGGCCTGGACACCAGTGGCGGCAGCCTGTTGTCACTGGGTAACAACGCGATGCAGCTGCAGGTGCAGGGCCTGCTGCGCAACGACGGCGGCAGCATCAGCGCCAATGGCGCGCAGCAGATCCAGGCGGGTGCGCTGTCCAACCGCGGCGGTGCGCTCAATTCGGCGGGAACGGCAGCTTCGCAGATCCAGGTCGACGGCACGCTCGACAACAGTGGCGGCAGCATCGCCAGCAATGCCGCCCACCTGCAGCTGAAAAGCGGCGGGCTGGTCAATGCCGGCGGTACCCTCAGCCATGCGGGCAGCGACGGCCTGGTCATCGACAGCGGGCGCCTGGACGGAGCAAAGGGACAGATCGCCACTGCCGGCGCCCTGCAGCTCACCGCGGCCGAGGTCGATCACCAGGGCGCGTCGCTGGCTGCCGCGCAGCTGGACATCTCGGCGACCGGGTTCGACAACCGCGGTGGGCGCATCATCGCCACCGGCACCGGTGGCAATACGCTGCGCGTGCAGGGCACGCTGGACAACGGCAATGGCGGCACCCTGGCCAGCAATGGCAACCTGGATATCCACGCGCGTACCTTCGGCAATGCCGGCGGAACCGTGCAGCAGGCCGGATACGGCAGCCTGGTCATCACCACGCAGGACCTGACCGGCGCCGGTGGCACCCTGCTCAGCAACGGTTCGCTGGAGCTGCAGGGCGACACCCTCGATCTGCGCAACGGTACTACCACCGCGCAGCGCATCAGCATCGATAGCGACACCGTGATCACCGCCGGTGGCCAGCTGAGTGCGCTGGGCACCCAGGCGCTCCAGCTGCAGGCCCGTAGGCTGCTCGACAATACCGGCGGAACGCTGGGCAGCAATGGTGCGGTCGATGTGCACGCAGGCCGCTTCGTCAACGACCATGGCAAGTTGATTGCCGCCGGTGATGCTGCATCCGCAATCCGCGCCGCGCAGCTGGAGAACCGCAGCGGCGCGATCTCCGCCAACGGCAACCTGCGCATCGAGGCGCAAACGCTGTCGGGCCAGGGCGGCAGCATCGGTGCCGCCCGCGCGCTGTCACTGCAGGGCGGGTCATTGGATCTCCGCAGCGGCAGCGTGGCGGCCGAGCAGCTCGATATCGTGGCCGGCAGCCTGGACAACAGTGCGGGTGCGCTGCGCGCTACGGGCAGTGGAACGCTGGCGATGCAGATCAGCGGTCGCTTAGCCAACGACGCCGGCACCATTGCCAGCAACGGTGCCCAGCACATCGAAGCCAGTGAGCTCTCCAACCGTGGCGGCACGCTCAGTTCGGCCGGCAGCGCGTCCACTGAGCTCCGCATCGACGGCCTGTTCGACAACAGCAACGGCATGCTGGCCAGCAATGGTGCGGCGCTGAAGATCGACGCCGGCAGCATGGCCAACGTCAAGGGCACGCTCAGCCATGCCGGCATCCAGGGCCTGCTGCTGCGCACCGGGCAACTGGATGGCCAGGGCGGCACCATCGCCAGCGCAGGCGGCATCACCCTGCAGGCGGGCAGCGTGGACCATCGCGGCGCCACCCTGCAGGCCGAGCACATCGCGCTGGACGCACAGTCATTCGACAACCGGGCCGGCAAGGTCATGGCGACTGGTGCAGAGGGCAGCCGGATCGACGTGGTCGGCAGCCTGGACAACGGTGAGGGGGGCCTGCTGGCCACCAATGGCGACCTGGGCATCCAGGCGGCGGTGTTCGGCAATGCCGGCGGCACCGTGCAGCACGCCGGCGAAGGCGTGCTGTCGATCAACGCCGGAACGCTCAACGGTACGGGCGGCACGCTGGTCAGCAATGGCAGCCTGCTGCTCAAGGGCACCACCACCGACCTGCGCACGGGTGTGACCTCGGCCAAGCGGATCGAGGTGGATACCGGCACCCTGATCACCGCCGGCGGCACGCTCACCGCGACCGGCAGCGACACGCTGCGGCTGAGCGCGCGCGAACGCATCGACAACAGCGGTGGCACCGTATCCAGCAACGGTGGGCTGGACCTGCGCAGCGCCGCGCTGGTCAATGCTGGCGGTACGCTGCAGTCCGCCGGTACGGCGGCCAGCCAGCTGAACATCGGCCAGAACCTCAACAACCGTGGCGGTCGCATCCTGGCCAACGGCGGGCTCGGCATCACCGCCGGCAGCATCGACAACCAGGGCGGCACGCTGCACAGCGCTGCACGCCTGGTGGCAAAGGCCGATGGCCTGCTCGACAACAGCAACAAGGGTGTCATCGCCAGCGGTGCGGGCATGCGCGTGTCAGCGGCTTCGCTGGACAACCGCACCGGCAGCATCGAGCAGGCGGGCGACAGCCTGTTGCAGATCGATGCCGACACGCTGCAGGGTCATGCCGGCCGCATCGTCAGCAATGGCGAGCTGCAACTGAAGGGCGAGACCATCGATCTCAGTGCGGGCACCATGGCCGCGCAGCAGGTCAGCGTCGAGGCCGGCCAGCTGGACAACACGGCGGGCACGCTGACCGCTACCGGCAACCAGGCGATGTCGCTGCAGGTACGCGGCGCGCTGGGCAATGACGGCGGCACCATCGCTGCCAACGGTGCGCAGCAGATCAGCGCCGGTTCGCTATCGAATGCGGGCGGTACCTTAAGTTCGGCAGGTACGTCCGACAGCCGGATCACCGTCACCGGCCGTTTCAACAACGGCGGCGGCACCCTCGCCAGCAATGCCGGCAATCTGCGTGTCGATGCCGGGCAACTGGTCAATGCCGCGGGCAGCATCGTCCATGCAGGGAAGGGCGTATTGACCGTACAGGCCACCCAGCTGGACGGCGCCGGCGGCAGCATCGCCACGGCAGGCGGATTGCAGCTGGATGCGGTGACCGTGGACCATCGCGGCGCCACCCTCACTGCCGATCACTTCGCCCTCAACGCCGACCGCTTCGACAACCAGAACGGCAAGCTGCTGGCGACGGGCACGCAGGCCAGCACCGTGCAGGCCACCACGTCACTGGACAATGGCGGCAACGGCCTGATCGCCAGCAATGGTGACCTGACACTGACCAGTGCAGTGTTCAGCAATGCCGGCGGCACCGTGCAGCAGGCTGGCACCGGCATGCTGGCCATCAACACACACACCTTGAATGGCCAGGGCGGCAAGCTGCTCAGCAATGGCGCCCTGCAGTTGACCGGCGAAACCACCGACCTGCGTGACGGCACGCTGTCGGCTACCCGCATCGCCGTGGATACAGGCACGCTGCTCAACGCGGGCGGTTCGATCATCGCCTCTGGCAGCAATGCATTGAAGGTGTCCGCGCGCGACAGGCTGGACAACAGCGGTGGCACGCTTGCCGGCAATGGCACGCTGGATCTGCGCAGCGCTCAGCTGCTCAACAACCGGGGCACGATCCAGGCTGCCGGCGGCGGTATCAGCACCCTGGCGATCACCCACGCGCTGGAGAATCGCGGTGGCCGCATCCTGACCACAGGAGACGCCACCCTCATCGCAGGCGCGTTCGACAATCGCGGCGGCATCGTGCACAGCGATGGCAGCAGCGCATTGACCGTGCGCGTCGACGGCCTGCTCGACAACAGCGACAAGGGCACCCTGTCTGCCGGAGGCGCACTGCTGGCCGAGGCACAGTCCATCAACAACGATGGTGGCACCGTGGCTTCTGGTCAGGACATGCAGCTGACCAGCGCCGATGCGCTGCGCAACCAGGGCGGCCTGGTCCAGGCCGGCAAGCACCTGCAGGTCTCGGCCAGCGGCCTGAACAACAACAGTGGCCGGATCATCGCCAACGACCTGCAGCTGGATACCCGCGGCCAGGCGCTGGAAAACCGCAGCGGCATCATTGCCAGCCTTTCCGGAAACGCAGAGCTGCGCAGCGGTGCCCTGGACAACACAGGCGGCCTGCTGCAGTCGGCGGCAGCCCTCAGCATCAACACCGCCGGACAGCGGCTGATCAACGCCGGTTCCAACGGCAACGGCATTGTCAGCAGTGGCACGCTGCAGATCCGCAGCGGCGATCTGGACAACCGTGGTGGCGCGGTGTCCGCCAAGGCCGGTGCCGACGTGCAGGCCATCGACATCGACAACAGTGGCGGCGGCTCGCTGGTGAGTGCGGCCGACCTGCTGCTGCGCGCGCAGCAGCTGGCCAACACCGGTGGCAGCGTGACCGCCGGTGGCAATGCCGACATCAGCTTGCAGGGCGCGCTGCTCAACAGTGGCGGCCTGGTGGCCGCGACCGGCCGCCTCGACCTGCAGGCCGGCCGTGTCGACAACCGCAATACGCTCAGCCCGGGCAATGGTCCTGCACTGGGGTTGCAGGGCAAGACCCTGCAGGTGACCACCAGCAACCTGGACAACCAGAACGGCCAGGTGATTGCCGACAACCTCGTGCTGCAGGTGAACCAGCGCCTGGACAACAGCGGTGGCCTGGTGTCGGCGGCGCTGGGCTCTGATGTCCGCGCCGATACCCTGGTCAACAGCGGCGGCACCCTGGTGGCCGGCAGGCAGCAGACCCTCCGCACCCGCGAGATCATCGGTGATGGCCGGCTGATGTCGCAGGGTGACATGACTCTGGAGCTGGGCCAGAGCCACACCAACCGTGGCGAGATGGTGGCCAACGGCACGCTGAGCCTGTCCATCCAGGGCAACCTGGACAACACCGGCAAGCTGGCCGGCGCCAACGTCAACATCAATGCGGGCAACATCACCAACGCCTCCACCGGCGAGATCAGCAGCATCGGCCTGACCCGCCTTGCAGCGGGCGGCGCACTGGTCAACTACGGCCTGCTGGACGGCAACGTCACCCATATCACCGCTGCGACCGTCGACAACATCGGCAGCGGCCGCATCTACGGTGACCGGGTCGCCATCCAGGCGGGCTCGCTCAACAACGTGGCAGCCAACATCGGTGGCGTGGACCGTGCAGGTACCATCGCTGCGCGCCAGCGCCTGGACCTCGGCGTCGGCACGCTGACCAACAGCGGCAAGAGCCTGATCTTCAGCGATGGCGACGCCGCCATCGGCGGTGGCCTGAACGGTCTGGGCGCGGTAGGCAGCGCGCAGAAGGTCGACAACATCGGCTCCACCATCGAGGTCAGCGGCAACCTGGACCTGTCCGCGCTGGCGGTGAACAACATCCGCGAGAACGTGGTCGTGGAGAAGGTCACCACCGTGCATGCACCGGTGCGGCTGGAACAACCCGGCTGGTTCAAGAACGCCAACAACAACAACCGGGATTTCCGCGCTACCTCGAATTACCAGCCGTATGAGATCTACTACCTCAACCCGGCGGACATCCTCGAAGACACCCCCTATGTCACTCCGGATGGCCAGCAGATCCGCAAGGCGGTGATCCGGCTGTCCAGCAACACCAGCGCCTATGCGTTCGCCCGCGGTGGCGTGCATGGCGCACGCGCGTCACGTGAGCGCCTGAGCGTGCAGGACGGCACGGTCACGATCTACTACGTCAGCCGCGCCGACAACCGCAACAATCCCGATCAGCTCGGCGCAGGCGCGGAAGATCCCTTCCGCGATCTGTCCACCCGTGGTCCGGGGTCGCCGCCGATCGAGTACGTGACCGATACCCTTCGGTACAGCAACGCCTATGGCACCTGCACCACGACCTGCGTGCAGATCATCACCTATCCGGACTATGACAATCCGGAAGCGACGCTGATCAACATGCAGCGTCACCCGCAGGAGACCAGCGGCAACGAGAAGACCCGCATTGCCACCCGCACCACCGTGGAAGACGTTGTGGTTTCGGCAGGAAACAACGCCGTGATCAACGCGGGCGGCAACATGCGGATCAGCACCGATCGGCTGGAGAACCGTTTCGCCAACATCGCCGCGGGTCGCGACCTGGCCATCGTCGGCCTGAACCGCGATCAGTCCGAGGTGATCAATGCTGCCGAGCAGCTGACCCGTACCAGCACTTTCGACAACCAGTCCATCACCTACGGTGGCTCCTCCAGCCGCTGGAAGGCGGCACCGATCACCGAGAAGACCGGCGCGCTGGGTTCGTCGATAACCGCCGGTGGCAAGCTCACCATCGATGTCGGCAACCTGCGCAACGACAACAACGGGGGCAGCAACCCCAACGCCGGTGGTGGCAAGGGCACCGCGCAGCTGGATACCAACGGCCGCGGTGCAGGTGCGGTCGGCCCCGGCGCGGGCAGCGTGCAGGGGCCCGGCCAGAGCACAGGACAGGGTGCCGGCAGCGTGGACGCACAGGGGCCGGGCACCGCTGGCGCGGCGCAGGGCGCCAACGGTGGCCATCAGCAGGCGGTCGCCCAGACCGACGGCGTGCGCGCGGACGCGGCGGGTGCCCAGGGCCCCGGCCAGGCCGGCAACGCCGGGGCGGGTGCTGGCACGGCGCAGGACATCAATGCCGCCCAGGCCGGGCAGGCCAATGCCAACGGCCCGGCGGCGGTGCGCGCCGGAGAGCATGCCGGCAGTGGTGGCAATGCCGCAGTGGATGGCAAGCAGGCCACGACGAC
The DNA here is from genome assembly GCF_030985535.1 of Stenotrophomonas sp. Sm2128. NCBI lineage: Bacteria > Pseudomonadati > Pseudomonadota > Gammaproteobacteria > Lysobacterales > Lysobacteraceae > Stenotrophomonas > Stenotrophomonas sp. Sm2128. Next base: position 15,468 of record NZ_JAPTFQ010000033.1, on the reverse strand, counting down.
AACCGGTGCTGATCCGCGCGTGGTGATCACCACCAGCCCGAATGCCAGTGCACCCACCGCCAGCCTGTTCAATGTGGACGCCAACCGTGGCAACCACATCGTGGAAACCGACCCGCGCTTTGCCAGCTATCGCGATTGGCTCAGCTCGGATTACCTGCTGCAGCGGGCAGGCTTCGAGCCCTCGCAGACGCAGAAGCGCCTGGGCGACGGCTTCTACGAGCAGAAGCTGGTGCGCGAGCAGATCGGCGAACTCACCGGCCGTCGCTTCCTTACCGGGCACGCCAGCGACGAAGAGCAGTACCGCGCGCTGCTGGAGGCCGGCGCCACGGTCGCCAGCGAATGGGGCCTGCGTCCCGGCGTGGCGCTGACCGCCGAGCAGATGGCACGCCTGACCAGCGACATCGTCTGGCTGGTGGAAAAGGACGTCACCCTGGCCGATGGCTCGGTGGTGCGCGCGCTGGTGCCGCAGGTCTACCTGCGGGTGATGCCGGGCGACCTCGGCAACGACGGCGCCCTGCTGGCCGGCGCGGAGGTGGACGTCAAGCTGCGCGGCGACCTGGTCAACAGCGGCACGATTGCCGGCCGGCAGCTGGTCAGCATCGATGCCGGCAACATCCGCAACCTGTCCGGCGGCCAGATCAGCGGTGCGCAGGTGGGCCTGTCGGCGCGCCAGGACATCGACATCATCGGCAGTACCGTCAAGGCCACCGATGCCATTGCATTGAAGGCCGGTGGCAACATCACCGTGGCCTCGACCACCTCGGAATGGAAGGACCAGGGCGACCGCCTGTCGCAGCAGAAGACCACGCTGGATCGCGTGGCCGGCCTGTATGTCACCAACCCCGGTGGCGATGGCGTGCTGTCGGTGGTGGCCGGCGGTGATATCGGCCTCAAGGCAGCGGAGATCCGCAATGCTGGTACCCACGGCATCACCCAGCTGGTTGCCGGTGGCAACCTGGAACTGGTTGCGCAGACGCTGGGCCAGAGCAGTGCGCTGAACCACGACAGCCGCAACCACACCAGCAACAGCCAGACCACGCATGCGGTGACGTCGATTGAGGGCGCTGGCGATGTGGTGCTGGCGGCGGGCAAGGACATCAACCTGGCCGCAACCCGCATCAAGACCGATGGCGGCATGGCCCTGCAGGCCGGTGGTGACATCAACAGCCAGGTGCTGATAGACAGCCGCAGCAGTGATTTCAGTGCCGGTGGCAAGCGCAGTTCGCTGCAGATCAGCCAGAGTGACGAGACCGCGCGTGGCAGCCAGTTGCAGGCTGGCGACAATGTAGTGCTGAGAGCGAACCGCGATATCAACCTGACTGCCACCCAGGTTGCCAGCTCGGATGGCACGCTGAGTGTGGCGGCCGGTCGCGACGTCAACCTGCTTTCGGCCAACGAAACGCATGACTTCAGCCTGGACAGCTACGACAAGAAAAAGAAGACCCTGTCGAGCACCACCACCACCCGCCACGCCGAGAGCAGCGACAGCTACGCCATTGGCACCGGCCTGATGGGCGAGAGCGTGAGCGTCACCGCCGGCCGCGATCTGACCGCCGTAGGCGCGGTGGTTGATGCCACCGGCACAGTGGTCCTCGGTGCGGGCAACAATGTGCTGATCACTTCTGCGGAAGACCATCACAGCAGTGAGTCCAGCGAGAGCAGGAAGAAGTCCGGCTTCACCGGTGGCTTCTCCAATGGAACTGCTTCGATCGGCTACGGCAGCTCGAAGAACAGCAGCAGTTCTGCCGAGAGGTCGACCACTCAGGTCGGCTCCGCCATCGCCTCGCGCGAAGGCAGCGTGCTGATCAACGCCGGCAACCAGCTGACGATCGCCGCGTCCGACGTGGCCGCAGGCAAGGACCTGACCCTGGTCGGCAAGGACATCAACCTGCTCGCCCGCCAGGATACGGTGGATACGCAGGCCAGCCAGTCGAGCAAGTCCAGCGGGTTCTCGGTGGGCGTCACCTACGACCCGGCCAAGGCGTACCGCACTGCACGCGACAACGCCACCGAAGGCATGGCCGACAGTGGCACGATGATGGGCCGGATTACGCGTACCGCTGAAGGCGTAGCGGCCGGCGTGTCGGCGGCCGTGCTGCCGGCGATCACGGCCGGCAGCCAGCGCTCGAACAGCAACCAGAGCCACTCCACCAGTGACGCCCGGGTCAGCAACCTCAATGCTGGCGGCAATCTCTCGCTGATCGCCAATGGCGGCTCGATCACCAGCCAGGGTGCGCAGATGACGGCCGAGGGCAATGCTGTCCTGCTGGCCACCAAGGACATCGTGTTCGATGTCGCGCACAACACCGAGCGCAGTGACAGCGACAGCCGGGGCAAGGGTTGGGGTATCGCCACCAACTCCGCCGGTCTGCCGTTTGGCACCAACAATTCGCGCAGCGAGGGCGCCGGCCAGAGCGATACCATCACCGGCACACAGCTGTCGGTGGGTGGTGGTGTACGCATGGCCACCACCGAGGGCGATATCAGCCTGACCGCCGCCAGCATCGCGGCGGAAAAGGACGTCAGCATCCGCGCTGCGGGCGACCTGACGATCCGTAGTGGGCAGGACACGGTCAGCAATGCCAACCGCTCGGACAGCAAGGCGATCGGCACTGTGCAGATCTCCGATACCGAGAAGTTCTCCGGCTGGCATCGCGAGAATCATCGCGATGACAACGCGCAGGTCTCACAGGTGGCCAGCACCGTCGGCAGCCTCGGCGGCAACGTCAACCTCACCGCAGGTGGCAAGTACACGCAGAGCGCCAGCAATGTGGTGGCAGCGAAGGACGTGGACATCACCGCTGCCGAGATCGAGCTGCTGACCGCTGACGAAAGTGGTCACTACTCGCAGAGCGACAAGGACCTGAAGATCGGTGCCTTCGCGCGGGTGAAGTCGCCATTGATCGATTTGCTCAACAATGTCGACGCCGCCCGCAAGTCCGACGACCGCCTGCAGAAGATGCAGGGCCTTGCCGCTGGTGCCAATGCCTATCAGGCCGCCAGTGCCATCTCCAGCATGGCCGGCAAAGGCGGAGGCGGGGCATTGCTCAGTGCCGAGGCCGGCGTCGGGTTCAAGACCTCCAGCAGCAATGCCGACGGCAACAGCCAAGTCTCGCGCGGCTCCACCATCCAGGGGGGTGGCAACGTCAACCTGACCAGCACCCAGGGCGACATCCACGTGGTGCAGGGCAATCTGAGCGCGGGCAACACGCTCAGCCTGGATTCGGCTGGTGACATCCTGCTGGAAGCAGGCAAGGCGCATGTAGCCGACCGCAGCAAGAGCAGCAACGCCGGCGCCGAGGTCGGCGTGGGCGTTGCAGTGGGCGCGCAGACCGGCGTGTACGTTTACGCCGAAGCCAGCGTCGGCAGCAGCAAGTCCAACGCCGAGAGCAGCACGTGGCAGAACACCACGCTGACCGGCAAGAACATCTCGATGAAGGCCGAGGGCGATACCACTCTCCGTGGCGCGACCGCCACCGCCGACCGCATCGACGTGAAGACCGGTGGCACGCTGACCATCGAATCGCTGCAGGACATCGCCGAGAGCATGTCCAAGAACAGCCAAGTGGGCGGTCGCGTGCAGGTGTCGTTCGGTACCGCATGGAATGCTGACGGGTATGCCAGTGCGGGCAAGGCCAACGGCAGCTATCAGGGGGTTGGCCAGCAGAGCGGCCTGTTTGCCGGCAATGGCGGGTACCACGTCGATGCAGGTCACGTGAACCTGTTGGGCGGCGCGATTGCCAGCACCAATGCGGGCAACAGTGAACTGACTGCGGGCTCGTTGACGTTCACCGACCTGCAGAACCACATGGACTACAAGGCCACGTCGGGCAGCATCAGTGGTGGCTTCGGCAGCAGCGGCAAGGGCCCGACGGACAAGGGTGTGGGAGCGGTTGAGCAGCTGCAGGGTATCGGCAGCAACATCAAATCCGGAACGTTCGGCAGCGTGGATGGTGTCGCGTTCGGCGGTGGACTGCCGATGCATGAAAGTGGCAGCGACAGCTCAAGCACGCGTGCAACACTGACCGAGGGCAATATCACCATTGGCGGCAGGAAGACCACGGCGGCCGAACTTGGTGTCAATACCGATGCTGCAGCGGCACACCGTGCGCTGGAGGCGATGCCGGATGCCAACAAGATGCTGGCCGACCAGCAGGCGCTGGCGAACGCAGCAAGCACGGTTCTTGCCACCAGTAAGCAGATCGCATCGGACATTGGCAGCTACGGGATCAACAAGATCACCGATGCCTACCTGGAGGGTAAGAGCGCCGCAGAGAAGGAGACCTTTGCCAACCTCAGTCCCAAGGACCAGTACACCGCCCTTGCAGGCTTTGACAGCTCTTACCCTGATGCGCTGGTCACGCAGCAGAAGTGGGCACCCGACGGTACCTATGGCCGTGCGCTCAACGCGGTCTCCAACGCGCTGGTCGGCGGCGTGGCAGGGCAGGCAGGTGGTCAGGTCATCTCGAACACACTCGCGCCCTACGCCGCTGAGCTGATTGGAAAGACATTCGATCCCAACAAGCAGAGCGCCGTCCCCAGTGAGGCGATGCAGATGCTCTCGCATGCGCTTCTGGGCGCGCTGCTTGCGGAGGCGAATGGGGGTTCGGCGGGTGCCGGAGCCGCTGCTGCCGGAGGGGGTGAACTGGCAGCCAAATTCCTGGGTGACTACTACGCGCGGCAGAATGGCGGGCAGCTGACTCCGGAGCAGGAACAGCAGATCAAGGCATTGGGCCAGGCGGTCGGCGCGATGGCAGGGGGGATTGGTGGAGACGGAGCCATGGGTGCGGCGTTGGGAGCCACCATCGCCAGGAACTCCGTCGAGAACAACTACCTGAATCATGCCGAGCGCATGCAATTCCTCGACGCCATGCTGAGCTGCATGAAGAGCGGGGAGCGTTGCGGCGAACAGAAGGAGCTGGCAGCACTGTCGGACGCGCGCAATGCGGCACTGATTGCTGCATGTACCGCGGCTCCCGATTCGCCTGCCTGCCGCGCAGAGCAGACGAAGCTGGGTGACGCCTATTGGTCACTTACCCAGAATGACTCCACCTATCTGCGATGGATCAAGGACAATGGCCTTGATCTGGCCCAGGCGGCACTGACGAAGGGCAATGGTGGCCAGGTCGCCTCCGATCTGCTGACGCATACGTCCTCGCTGGATACACGATACAAGATCACCTGTGCAGCGGCAGGGCGCTGCGATCCATTCACCGCCGGCATGCTCGCGTTGAATGGGAAGACACAGGAGGCGGCAGCCAACGCGGCACTGAATCTGCTGTTCGACAAGGTGGGCTCGGGAGCTGGCGTGGTGACCAACGCGGGTGGAATGGTCATGGACATGGCGAAGATGAATGCCATCTACATGTCCATTGAAAGCACCAAGCAGGCCTTGAACGACTTCCAGCGCATCGGCGAAATTGGCGGCTGGGGTGTCGTGAAGGAAAAGGGTGCCGGCGCCTGGTCGTCCATTTCAGGCTACTTCGGGAACGGCTGGGATGCGGCGACCTACGAGCTGGGCCTGAACCAGAAATGGAACCTGGCCGATGTGGCCGCAAACGGCTTCACCAAGGGTGACATGGGGCTGGACGTCGCATTGGCCGTGGTCAGCTTGGGTGATGTCACCGCGATGCGTGCGGCCGCGAAGGCCAGGAAGCTGGCGGCGTTGGAGAGGGAGGTCGCAACGAATGGCGTGGAAGGTGCGAAGCCAGCAGTCGGCGTCAAAGATGGAACGCCTCATTCAGATGCACCATCAGGCGATGTCATCGGCAAACTTGAGCCGGGCAACCCAAGTAGTTCAAGTCTCCCGCGTTTCGGGGATAGGCTGCTTATTGACCAGGGACAGCTTCCCACCTGTGGGCCGACTTCTTGTGCAATGGTGCTGGATACCGCCGGTAAAAAGGTGGACCTGGGCGCCATTATCATACAGTCCAATGTAAGAGCTGAAGGGACCACTATGCCTGCCTTGGCCCAAGTCCTAAGAAACAACGGGCTTTCTTCAACCAGAAGGGCGTCGGTCACTATTGAAGAGCTCGCGAAAGCAACAGCGAAGGGTGATCCTGCAATCGTTAGAATGAGCTTGGATCGAGGAGGTCATGCTGTTGTCGTGGACGGTGTTACGATGAGGAACGGGCAATATGTAGTTGCCATACGTGACCCTGCAATGGGCAGGCAGTATTTCACGCCCATTGATGAGTTTAAAAGAAAATTCTCTGGCGAAGCAATTATTACTAGTAAATAGGTGATATTTAATGTCTGATGGTTTCGAAAAATTCTCTTGTATTGATTTTCCGGCTCTGTATGGAAGCGTTGTATCGTTGAGGGCTTTTCTGGTTGTTCGTGGTAGGGAATGCTTTCTGGTAGATAGTCGTGATCATCAATTTTCTGATCTTAGGGTGGAGGTGAGTTCACCTGGTCTCGAAAGATTGCTTGATGAGGCCGTGGGAGGATGGGTTGGTGGTGTTGCCTCATACTTTGATGAGATCCTCATTTCGGGAGTAGTTCGCGAAGGGACGACCCGGAGAGACCTTGCGTCCATTGCGGAAATTTCAAGGCTTACGCTTTTTAGGGATGAATTGGTATTTGAAGTGATAGTTTAATGTCAGCTGTTTGCGGGTACTAATTGGTACTTTAGGGTCTGATTGAAATTATGGATTTTTTATTATTTTGGTTGTTATTGGGGGCGGGGCTGTGGCTGGTGTCGGGCAGGCTTTTCTGCGTGCAATTGTTCCTCTGGACTCGTGCAGGTCATTAGGCGAATTTTGACTGTCGAATATCCGGTTTCAGGGCCAAGGGGTGTCTGGACGATCGGCGCGCTGCGCCGAACCACGGCTGCGGTCCATGGTTACAATCTGCCCATGATCAGCCCCCGCCTTCTGGCTTCCACACTGCTGGCACTGGCCCTGGCGGCCTGCACCGCCACCGCGCCCGTGCAGCACAACCCGCTCGCCACCTGGGTGCCATCACCCAACCAGAACGCGCGCACGCCGGTCATCATCGTCATCCACCACACCGAGCAGAAGTCGGTGCAGCAGAGCCTGCATACGCTGCGCACGGCCAACAGCGGTGGACCGGTCAGTGCACATTACCTGGTCGGCGCCGATGGCCATCGCTACCAGCTGGTCGCCGATGAGCGCCGCGCCTGGCACGCGGGCGCGGGGCGCTGGGGCACCATCACCGATCTCAACTCGGCCTCGATCGGCATCGAGCTCGACAACGATGGCCGCAGCCCGTTCAGTGCGGCGCAGATCGAATCGCTGATCGTGCTGCTGCGCGATCTCACCACGCGTCTGAACATTCCGCCGCGACAGGTGATCGGCCATGCCGACCTGGCGCCGACGCGCAAGCAGGATCCGAGCCGCTTCTTCCCTTGGCAACAGCTGGCCGAGGCTGGCTTCGGGGTATGGCCGCGCGCCGCCGACGGCGCGGCACCGGAAGGCTTCGACGCGTGGAATGCGCTGGCCCGCTTCGGCTATCCACTGGACAACCGCGAAGCCACCGTCGCCGCCTTCCACCGCCGTTTCCGTGGCCGCGACGACCTGCCGAAGACGCTGGATGCCGAAGACGCGCGCATCCTGTACTCGCTGCTGCTGCAGACGCCGTGACCCCGCGCATGAACGCTTGACCCCGCGCCGGGTTGCCGCCCAGCGGCCGGCCCGCCACCATGGCGGCATGATCGATTCCGCCACCTTCTTCAAGCGCAGGCACTGCATCCTGCTGGCAGCGGCCGTGCTCGCCGGTTGCGCCACCACCGCCCCCCGCACCGGATCTGAAGTGCCGACGCCGGTCACGCCGCCCGCGGCCACCTATGCCAAGGCTGCATGGAGCGCATTGCCCCCGGTCTCCGATACCGATCTGCAGGCCGGCTTCGTTGCCTGGCGCAGCAGCTGCACCCGCCTGAAGAACGATGCCGTCTGGGCCAAACCCTGCGCCACCGCCGCAGCGGTGTCAGACAAGGACCCGGCCGCGATCCGCCAGTTCCTGCAGCGCGACCTTGATGTCTATGCGCTGCGTGCCGGTGGCCACCAGGCCGACGGACTGATTACCGGCTACTACGAGCCGATCTATGCCGGCAGCCTGACCCGCACCGACAAGGCGACGGTGCCGGTCTACGGCACTCCCGATGATCTGGTGGTGGTGCAGCTGGAGAGCCTCTACCCGGAACTGAAGGGCAAGCGCCTGCGCGGTCGCGTCGAAGGCAAGGTGCTCAAGCCCTATGACGACGCCGGTACCATCGCGGCCAAGGGTGCCAACGCCCCGGTGCTGGCCTGGCTGACCGACCCGATGGACCTGCAACTGCTGCAGATCCAGGGGTCCGGCCGCGTGCGCCTGGCCGATGGCAAGCAGGTGCGGCTGGCCTATGCGGAACAGAACGGCCACCCGTACCGTGCCATCGGCCGCTGGCTGGTGGACCAGGGCCAGCTGAAGAAGGAAGACGTCACCATGGACGCCATCCGCGCCTGGGCACGGGCCAACCCCGCGCGCGTGCCGGAACTGCTGCGCAGCAACCCCAGCTACGTGTTCTTCGTGCGCAACCCGGACAGCCCGGAAGGCCCGCGTGGTTCGCTGAACGTGCCGCTCACCGCCGGCTACAGCGTGGCGGTGGACCGCAGCGTGGTGCCGCTGGGCAGCCTGCTGTGGCTCTCCACCACGCGCCCGGACGGCACCCCGGTGGTGCGCCCGGTGGCCGCGCAGGACACCGGCGGCGCCATCGCCGGTGAGGTGCGCGCCGACCTGTACTGGGGCAGCGGCGATGCCGCCGGCAAGCTGGCCGGCGACATGAAGCAGAAGGGCAATATCTGGATGCTGTGGCCGAAGGGCGTGCCCCTGCCGAACTGAACCAGCAGGGGTCGGATCCCTTTCCAAAGGGAAGGGCTCTCACCCCGGATGCCTGATAATGGCGCCATTCCGAACTTTCCGGCCGCGCCTGCGGCCAGGACCCCTGCAATGACCTACGCAAAGCACAACGCAAAACCCGGCGCGAAGTCCGCCGCAAAGAAGTACTACAAGCACTGGGCCGAATCGGGCCTGGGCAAGGGCAACGTGCTGATGGAAGCCCGTGGCGAGAAGATCGTGCGCCAGGTGGAAATCTACGGCACCAGGATGGTCTGGGCCGACGAGCACGCCCACAGCGATGACCGCTTCCTGCTGGCCGACCAGCCAGTGTCGTTCCTGGATTTCGACGAAGATGACGAGATCAGTGCGCGCGAGTTCGAAAGCGCCTGGAAGAAGGCGCGGGAAGCCACCGGCTACCCGGTGTAATCCCAGCCCCCGGCACCCGCCCTTGTAGCGCCGAGCCTTGCTCGACGCTGCAAAAGCGGGCATGTGAAATGTTATATGATTACATTTCACCGCAGCCGCCCCTTCCCATGAAGACTCCCACCCTTGTGGCCGCCCTGGCGGCCGCGCCGCTCGCCCCTGAAGCTTTCGCACAGTCCGCCGATGCCGCGCTCACCCTCGGCAAGGTGCAGGTGCACCAGCACGGCGAAGGCCAGCTCAGTGCGCACCAGGTGCTGACCTCGGTGGACGTCCTGGGTGCAGACCAGATCGAAAACCGCAATGTCTCGCACAGCTGGGAACTGCTCGGGCAGATGCCCGGCATCCAGCTCACCGAAACCCGGCAGGGCGCCGAATCGGGCAAGGTCAGCTTCCGCGCCTTCAACGGCGAGGGCTACCTCAACGCCATCAAGACCCTCATCGACGGCATCCCCAGCAACGTCAACAGCGGCAACCAGCGCTTCATCGACATGCTGTTCCCGCTGGACATCAGCTACATCGAAGTGGTGCGCGGGACTAACGACCCGCGCTATGGGCTGCACAACATCGGTGGCAACGTGAACTTCGGTACGCGCCAAGGCGGCAGCTACACCGATGCGCGCCTCGCCTACGGCAGCTACAACACCCGTGATGCACAGCTGGCGGTTGGCCGCGAAGCCAATGGCTTCGCGCAGAACTATTTCGTCGGCACCCAGGCCAGCGATGGTTATCGCGACCACGACACCTCCAGGAAGTACTCGCTGGGCGGCAAGTGGTTCTTCGGCACGCTGGACGAAGGGCTGCGCGTGGGCCTGACCGCGCGCGCCTATCACCATGAGGCCGACGAACCCGGCTTCATGACCGCCGAGGAACTGCGCACGCACCGCCGTGGCAGCGAGCTGCGCAACGGCAACGACGGTGATGACCGCGACATGCGCCAGCTTGCCGCGCACCTGGATATGAAGCTGTCCGACGCACTCACCTTCGGCACGCGGCTCTACTACAACCGCTATGAAGACGACCGCCGCGTGACCTTCAGCGACCTGCCCACCGGCAACCTGCCGCGTCAGCGCCGCGTGTGGGATGAGCGCCAGACTGGCCTGCTCAGCACGCTGACCTGGCAGGCCAGCCCAGCGCTTACCCTCGAAGGCGGCTTGAACTACGAGCAGCAGGACAACGGCTATATCCGCGAGCGCTACGCCTACGCCGAACCGACGGATTACAGCCAGCCGCCGGTGCGCGTGCAGAACGACGACCGCCACAGCTTCGACAACTGGGGCGCCTACGTGCAGGCCATCTACCGGCCCGCCGAGGCGTGGAAGATCGTGCCGGCCTATCGTATCGATCGCTTCAGTGGCAGCACGCACCTGATGAACGGCGTCCGCGGACGCCTGCAGGACTACGGCACCATCGGTCAGCCCAAGCTGAGCGTCATCCACAGCCTGGGCCAGACCACCCACGTCTATGCCAACTGGGGCCGCACCTTCCAGGTGCTGACCGGCTCCACCGCACCGGCCTATCTCACTCCGGGGCAGGCGCCGATGCAGCCGTCCACCAATACCGGCATGGAGCTGGGCCTCAAGTTCCAGCCGTTCCAGGGCGCCCAGGCGCGCCTGGCGGTGTGGCAGCAGGACGCGGAAAACGAGGTATCCAACATGCCGGCCACCGGCACCACGGTCACCCTGGGCAAGACCCGCCGACGCGGCGTGGATGCGCAGTTGAGCCTGCAACTGGGCGACGACTGGACGGTATGGGCCTCGCACGCCTACCAGGAAGCGAAGATCACCCGCGACGACCGCGATGCCGGCATTTCCCTGCAGGGCCGCGAAGTGGCTGCCACCCCGCGCCATATCAGCAATCTGGGTGTGGATTACCGCGCCACGGATGCGCTGCGGCTGGGCCTGCAGGCGCGTGCACAGGGCGATTACTACCTGGAAGAACGCAACGTGGCCGGCAAGTTCGGTGGCTTCGCCGTGCTCGACCTCAGTGCTGCCTATCAGCTCACCCCGCGTTTCAGCGTGGACCTGCAGCTGAAGAACGTCACCGGCCGCCAGTACGCCTACGCCTGGTACGACAGCTTCTTCTGGGACAGCGCCCGCCCGATGTTCTCGCCGGCCCCGGGCCGCAGCGTGTTCGTCGGCCTGAACATGAAGCTGTAACCGGCCACGCATCTGGTAGTGGTCGAGCTTGCTCGACCTGCGGCAGGGGTCAGAGCCCTTTCCTGACGGAAAGGGATCCGACCCCGGACCCCCGTTTTGCACTACATTGGTGCAATGTCCGACCCCGCACCCCCGCCGTCCCTCGATGCCCTGGGCACGCCGCTGGCCTGGGCCGGGGCCGATGGCTGCATTGCCGGCTGCAATCCGGCCTTCGCCCGCTGGCTGGGCGTCAGCATCCGGCGCCTGCTGGGTCGGCCGCTGGCCGCACTGGAAGTGCAGGGCGAAGCCCTGGCCCATTTCCTGGCCCGCGATGAGCGTGACAGCCTGCGCTTGAACCGGCTGGCGCTGGCGGTGCCCGGCGAAGCACCGCGCTTCGCCGAGGGCTGGATGAGCCGCCGCGACGATGGCGGCTGGCTGCTGGAGGCGCATCCGGTCGATGAGTTCCCAGGACTCGATCCCACCCAGGCGCTGCCCAGCGCGCTCAGTGCGGCGCTGAAGGGGCTGGCCCACGAGCTGCGCAACCCGCTGGCCGGGCTGAAGGGCGCGGCCCAGCTGCTTGCCCGGCGTGCGGCGCAGCGCGACGCCAGCGAACGTGAGCTGATCGAACTGATCGGTTCGGAGATCGAGCGCCTCAACGGCCTGCTCGACCAGCTGCTGTCGCCGGCCCCGGCCGCGCCGCATGCCGAACTGAACATCCATGCCGCGCTGGAACGCGTGCTGCGCCTGGCCGAAAGCGAAGCCGGCTGGGCGGTGCGCCTGCAGCGTGACTACGACCCCAGCATCCCCGAATTCCATGGTGACGCCGACCGCCTCACCCAGGCGGTCTGGAACCTGGTGCGCAACGCGATCCAGGCCGGCGCCGGCAACATCACCCTGCGTACCCGCGTGGAGCATGGCGTGCGCATTGCCGAGCAGCTGCACACGCTGGCGTTGCGCCTGGAAATCGCCGACGACGGCCGTGGCGTTCCCGAGGAACTGGCTGAACACCTGTTCCTGCCCTTGGTCAGTGGCCGTGCCGAAGGCACTGGCCTGGGCCTGGCGCTGGCCCAGCAGGTGGCGCGCGAGCATCGCGGCACGCTGACCTACCGCTCGCGCCCGGGCCATACCGTGTTCACGCTGCTGCTGCCGATCGTCAGCGGCGCTGCCCCGGCCGAGGAGGCCCCGCGCGATGTCTGAGTCTTCTTCGTCCCCGCAGCGCATCTGGGTGGTCGATGACGATCGGGCCGTGCGCTTCGTGCTGTGCACCGCGCTACGCGAGGCGGGCTACCAGGTCGTCGATTTCGACAGCGCCGCACCCGCCCTGCAGGCGTTGAGCGAAGGCCCGCCACCGGCGCTGCTGTTCACCGATGTGCGCATGCCCGGCGACGATGGCCTGGTGCTGCTGGACAAGCTCAAGGCCGCGCTGCCGCAGCTGCCGGTGGTGGTGATGTCGGCCTATACCGATGTAGCCAGCACCGCCGGTGCGTTCCGTGGTGGTGCGCATGAGTTCCTGTCCAAGCCGTTCGATCTGGACGATGCGGTGGCGCTGGCGCAGCGCGTGCTGCCGGCGGTGGCACCGGCACTGGCCGCGGCCACACCTGCGGCCGAAGCGCATAGCGACCAACCGCCGCAACTGGTGGGCGATACCCCGCCGATGCGCGCGCTGTTCCGCGCCATCGGTCGCCTGGCACAGGCGCCGCTGGCGGTGCTGATCACTGGCGAAACCGGTACCGGCAAGGAGCTGGTGGCCAATGCGCTGCATCGCGAATCACCGCGAGCGCATGGGCCGTTCGTTGCACTCAATACCGCTGCAATCCCGTCTGAACTACTCGAGAGCGAGCTGTTCGGCCACGAGGCCGGCGCGTTCACCGGTGCGCAGCGCCGCCATATCGGCCGCTTCGAGCAGGCCGATGGCGGCACGCTGTTCCTGGATGAGATCGGCGACATGCCGCTGCCGTTGCAGACCCGGCTGCTGCGCGTGCTGGCGCAGGGCGAGTTCTTCCGCGTCGGTGGCCGTGAACTGATCCGCGTCGACGTGCGCGTGGTCGCCGCCACCCACCAGGACCTGGAAGGGCTGGTTGCACAAGGAAAGTTCCGCGCCGACCTGCTGCACCGCCTCGACGTGGTGCGCCTGCAGCTGCCACCGCTGCGCGAGCGCCGCGAGGACATCGCACAGCTGGCCAGTACGTTCCTGGCCGCCGCCGCGCGCAAGCTGGATACGCCGCCGAAGCGGCTGACCGCGGCCGCACTGCAGGCGCTGCGCGAACACGACTGGCCGGGCAACGTGCGCGAACTGGAAAACGTGTGCTGGCGGATGGCGGCGTTGGCGGCCGCCGACACCATCGGCGTGGCCGACGTCGATACCGCGCTCAACCGTACGCGCGGTCGTCGCAGCAGCACCACCAGCGCCGATCCAGGGCAGTGGGAAGCGCTGCTGGCCGAATGGGCACGCCGTCAGCTGGCCGAAGGCGTGGAAGGGCTGCACGCGCAGGTGCGCGAGCGGGTCGACCATGCCCTGCTGGAGGCCGCGCTGCAGATCACCCACGGCCGCCGTGCCGAAGCCGCGGCCCGCCTGGGCCTTGGCCGCAATACCCTTACCCGCAAGCTGGGCGCCGGACGCCGCCGCGGGGGCCATTGAACGGCCCCTGCACGCGATCCTCGCGCCCGCTTGCCGAACTGTTGATCGTTCATGGACGATGCAACGCTTAGTGTCATCTGCAAGGAGTCTTTGATGCGTCTGTCCTTTGCCATCCTGCCGTTGTCCGCCGCCGTGCTGCTGTCTGCCTGCGGCAGCGCGCCGAAAAAGACCGAACCTACTCCGCCGCCGCCGACCGTGGTCAGCGCAGCGAAGCAGGGCGAGGCCAATCTTGCGCCGGCCTCGGCCAGCATTGTCAGTGGCCGCATCGCACTGATGGTGGAGCCCGGCGGTATCCACATCACCGGCCTGATCGGTGGCCTGCAGCCGATGCAGCAGGCCGGCTTCCACATCCACGAGCGCGGCGACTGCAGTGCGGTGGATGCCAGCAGTGCCGGCAATCACTTCAATCCCGGTGGCGCTGCGCATGGCCGCGCCGGCACCGGCAAGCACCACCTGGGCGACATGGACAATCTGCGTGCCGACGCCCAGGGCCGCGCCAACGTCGATATCCACCTCAAGGGCGTTACCCTTGGCGGAGGCGCCGCCACCGATATCGCCGGACGTGCACTGGTCGTGCATGCCAACGCCGACGACTATCGCAGCCAGCCCGCCGGCAATGCCGGCGTCCGCATCGCCTGTGGCGTGATCCGGGTTGTCCGCTGATCACTGCAGGCATCATCCAGGGAGAGATTCCATGCGCTTGATCCACACTTCGCTGTTCGCAGCCATTGCTGCGCTGGGCCTGGCGGCCTGCAACCAGCAGCCGGCCGCGCCGCAGGCTGAAACCCCGCCGGCCGCGCCGGCCGACGGTGCCACCACCGAACCGGCTGCAACGCCGGCCCCGGCGGCTGCACCGGCTGCCGATGCTACGGCCAGCGCCGAGCTGGCACCGACCCAGGGCAACGAGACCAAGGGCAGCGTCACCTTCAAGGTGGTCGATGGCAAGGTCCACGTGACCGGCCAGATCAGCGGCCTGAAGCCGGGCAGCGAGCACGGCTTCCACATCCACGAGAAGGGCGACTGCAGCGCCCCGGACGGCATGAGCGCCGGTGGCCACTTCAACCCGGGCAAGCAGGACCACGGCAACGTCGCCACCGATCCGCACCACGGCGGCGACATGCCCAACATCAAGGCCGACGACAAGGGCGTGGCCACCATCGACGGCCCGGTGTCGAGCAACGTCAACATCGGCAAGGGTGATGACTTCGACATCATCGGCCGTGGCCTGATCGTCCATGCCGATGCGGATGACTACAAGACCCAGCCGACCGGCAACGCCGGCGCGCGCCTGGCGTGTGCGGTGATCCAGAAGGCGCAGTAAGCGCGCTCCTGCTGGAAATGGAAAACGCCGGCGCAAGCCGGCGTTTTTATTGATGGGTGGTGGGGGGGGGGGGGGGGGGGGGGGGGGGGGGGGGGGGGGGGGGGGGGGGGGGGGCG
>NZ_JAPTFQ010000032.1:0-49607 GCF_030985535.1 Stenotrophomonas sp. Sm2128 | reverse complement strand
GGCGCCATGGATGGCGCCATCGAGCCCCCATGGACGGGTTTACGGCGTGTCCTGCCGGCCCACACCGCCCCGCCCAACCAGCAGAAAGCCAGAGCCGCTTTTGACGTTGCCGTTGCTGTTGCATTGAGCAGGTGCAGGGCTGCAAGCCCTGCCGAACCCCCCACTACGGTAGGGTGGGCCGATGCCGCGCTGCAGCTTGGCGTCGCCGCAGATTTGATTACACTTGAAACTTGTTTGCCCACGACTCCGGACACCCACCCATGAAGCTTGGTTCTTTGAAGGAAGGCGGCCGCGACGGCACCCTGATCGTCGTCTCGCGTGACCTGCGCCACGGCGTGCGCGCCACCGGCATTGCCGCCACCCTGCAGCAGGCTCTGGAAGACTGGAGCCACATCGCGCCGCGCCTGAACGCCCTGTACGAATCGCTCAATGCCGGCGACGCCGACGGCGTGTTCGACCTCGACCCGCAGGCCCTGGCCGCGCCGATGCCGCGCGCCTATGAATTCGTCGACGGCAGTGCCTACCTGCCGCACGTCGAGCGCGTGCGCCGCGCCCGTGGCGCCGAGGTGCCGGAGAGCTTCTACACCGATCCGCTGATGTACCAGGCCACCAGTGCCGGCTTCTACGGCCCGCGCGATGCGGTCAAGGTGGTCAGCGAGGAGTACGGTATCGACCTGGAAGCGGAGATCGTGGTGATCACCGACGACGTGCCGATGGCGGCCACCCCGGAACAGGCGGCGGGCCACATCCAGCTGGTCGGCCTGGTCAACGATGTCTCGCTGCGCAACCTGATTCCGGGCGAGCTGGCCAAGGGCTTCGGCTTCCTGCAGTCCAAGCCGCGCTCGGCGCTGTCGCCGGTGTTCGTCACCCCCGACGAACTGGGCGCTGCGTGGCAGGACAGCAAGGTGCACCTGCCGCTGCTGACCCACATCAACGGCAAGTGGTTCGGTGCACCGGAAGCGGGCGTGGACATGCAGTTCAATTTCGCCCAGTTGGTCGCGCATGCGGCCAAGACCCGTCCGTTGGGCGCCGGCACCATCGTCGGCTCGGGCACCATCGCCAATGAAGACACCAGCAAGGGTGCGTCGTGCTTCGCCGAGCAGCGCGTGGTCGAAACCCTGCGCGACGGCAAGCCGAGCACGCCCTTCATGTCGTTCGGCGACGTGGTCCGCATCGAGATGCTCGATGCCGCCGGTAACAGCATCTTCGGTGCGATCGAGCAGCGCATCGAACAGGCCGCCAAGCCCTGAGCATGGAGGCGGCCATGGAGATTCCGGTCGACGACGGCATCGTGCTGTACACCTACTGGCGATCCAGCGCCGCCTACCGCGTGCGCATCGGTCTGGAGCTGAAGGGCTTGGCCTGGGAGGCGCGGCCGGTGCATCTGGTGCGCGACGGCGGCGAACAACACCTGGACGCCTATCGCAGGCTCAATCCGCAGCAGCTGGTGCCGACGCTGCTGCACGAAGGGCATGCGCTGACGCAGTCGCTGGCGATCGTCGAGTACCTGGACGAGCGCTTCCCGCAGGTGCCGCTGCTGCCGGCCGATGCCGCCGGCCGTGCGCGGGTGCGGGCACTGGCCCAGCTGGTGGCCTGCGACATCCACCCGATCAACAACCTGCGGGTGATGCAGTACCTGGAGCGCAGTCTGCAGCTGCCGGCCGATGCACGCACGCAGTGGACGCTGCACTGGATTGCCGAGGGCTTTGCGGCGATGGAAGCGCTGTTGGCCAACAGCCGTGACACCGGCACCTTCTGCCACGGTGACCGCCCCGGGCTGGCCGACCTCTGCCTGCTGCCGCAGCTGTACAACGCCCATCGTTTCGGCCTCGACCTTGCGCCGTACCCGACCCTTCGCCGCATCGAGGCCGCCTGTCAGGCGCTGGACGCTTTCGACCGCGCGCGCCCGGAAAACCAGCCCGACGCAGCCTGAAAGTAGAGGGACGGAGGGGATCAAGTCGCAAGTGCATTCACGACTTAATCCCCTCCGTCCCCTTTTTGCAGCAGTTGCGCGAGATCATCGCGGAACAGTGCATAGGCCCGTTCGCGGCGCGCGCCATCGCCTTGCCGCAGCACCCACGCCGGGTGCACGGTGGCGTAGCCGCGGGTGCCTTCCTCCAGCGTGTGCCAGCGTCCACGGTCGCGCGACAGATTGAAATCACGGCCAAATACCGAGGCTGCCGCGGTTGCGCCCAGGCAGACGATGAGCTGCGGCCGCACGCGCGCGATCTCGCCCATCAGCCACGGCCGGCAGGCCTGGATGTGGCGGCTTTCCGGCCGCTTGTGCAGCCGCACCTTGCCACGCCGCTCATGGTGAAAGTGCTTCACCGCGTTGGTCAGGTACAGCGTGGCGCGATCGATTCCCAGCTCGGCCAATGCGCGGTCCAGCAACTGGCCGGCAGGGCCGGCGAACGGCTGGCCGCGCAGATCCTCGGTATCGCCAGGCTGCTCGCCGATCACCATCACCCGCGCATCGGCCGGCCCCTGGCCGAACACCGTCTGCGTGGCGGTCTCCCACAGCGGGCACTGGCGGCAGGCGCTGGCCTGCTGTCGCAGCGTCTGCAGGCTGGCGGTATCTGGGCGCGCTGTCGCAGCGTCCCCTCGCATGGGAATTCTGCGCTGGGGTGCCTGCGCGGGCCGGTCATGCATTTCCTGCACGCGATCGCCCGCATCGCGCACCAGGCGCGGCAGCAGCTGCGCCTCGGGCAGGTGGCGCCAGTATCTGGCCGGCATCTCCTGCATCATCATCCGGGTGTTGAGCCGGGCCGGATTGAAGATGCTGGCGTAATAGGTTTGCCACAGGGCCTCGCGCGCATCCTCGGCCGGAGCGTCCTCGCGGCGTGCGCCGGGGCCGAAGGCCAGCGCCTGTCCATCCCAGGCGACGCTGCGCGAAGGAGTGAGGATCGCCCAGCGCATGCCGGTGAAGCGGCGTGCGAAGAACGGCGCGACCCGGTCGACGATGTGGTGCTGTGGCTCGAACCAGGCGATGAACGCATCAGGTTGGCCGGGCAGCTCGCGGAAGCGCACGAATGCCTTCATCTTGTGCGTGTCACGGCGGACGGCCTGGGCCAATGTCATCGCACGCAGCACATCGGCATCGGCGGGATTGGTCAGCACCGTGCGTTCGCCATGGGTGATCCGCCACAGCAGCCGGTACAGCAGTGACAGGCGCTGCGGTTCGCCATGGCACAGGCAGGTGGCGGCCAGCTCCAGGAATTCGCGCGGGACGCCGGGAACGCTTGCCTGTGCCGCCACCGGTGCCTGCTGCACCGGCGGCGCATCCAGCAGCGATGCCTCGCCGCCTTCGAGCCAGTCCAATTGCTCGGGCCGCACGCCCCGCAGCAGCGCATCACGCGCGCCGTCGCGCCAGGCCTGCAGCGACCACGGCGGATCCACCCGCTGCGACCAGCGCGGCGCGTCAGGCTGCCGGCGGTGCATCGAACAGTGATCCCTGGCGCGGCGGCGGGGCCAGTTGTGCTCGCAGCGCGGCCGGGTCATCCAGTGCCTTGCGCGGGTGATGGTCGGCCAACAGCACGAACGGTAGCAGTTTGCTCATCGGCGCCTTCAGGCGGGCGATATCCGCCACGCGCAGGCGCCCGTGCCGGCGCGCCATCAGCAAGCGCTCTGCATTGCGCACGCCCAGGCCGGGCACCCGCAGCAGCATTTCCTTCGGTGCACGGTTCAGATCGACCGGGAAGCGTTCGGGATGGCGGATCGCCCAGGCCATCTTCGGATCGATGTCCAGATCGAGCATTCCGCCCTGGGTGGTGTCGGTGATCTCGTCCACGCCGTAGCCATAGAAACGCAACAGCCAGTCGGCCTGGTACAGCCGGTGCTCGCGTTGCAGGGGTGGGGGCTGCAGCGGCAGCTGCCGGCTGGCATCGGGAATCGGGCTGAACGCAGAGTAGTAGACCCGGCGCATCCGGTAACTGCCGTACAGGCTGTCGGCGCTGGCCAGGATCTGCTGGTCGTTGGCCCCGTCCGCGCCGACGATCATCTGCGTGCTCTGCCCGGCCGGGGCGAAACGGGGAGGGCGCGGGCGTGCGCTGCGGCTGGCCGTCGGCGCCACCGCTGCGGGGGCCTTGCGCGCCTCCTTGGCTTCCTCGATGCGCCAACGCAGTTCGCCCATCGCGCCGCGTATCGAATGCACCGTCTTCTCCGGCGCCAAGGCGCTCAGCCCGGCTTCGGTCGGCAGTTCGACGTTGATCGACAGGCGGTCGGCGTAACGCCCGGCGCTGGCCAGCAGTTCCGGCGAGGCCTCGGGAATGGTCTTGAGGTGGATGTAGCCGGCGTAGCGGTGTTCTTCGCGCAGTTGCCGGGCCACCTCCACCATCTGCTCCATGGTGTAGTCCGCATTGCGGATGATGCCGCTGGAGAGGAACAGGCCCTCGATGTAGTTGCGCTTGTAGAAGTCCAGGGTGAGCGTGACCACCTCGTCCACGCTGAAGCGCGCGCGTGGCACATTGCTGGACACGCGATTGACGCAATAGGCGCAGTCGTAGACGCAGAAGTTGGTCAGCAGGATCTTCAGCAGCGATACGCAGCGGCCATCGGGCGTATAGCTGTGGCAGATGCCCATGCCCTCGGTGCTGCCGATACCGCCGCTGGCGCGCGAATCGCGCTTGCCCGAGCCGCTGGAGGCGCAGGAGGCGTCGTATTTGGCGGCATCGGCCAGAATGGCCAGCTTGCGGATGGTTTCCATTGAGGAAACCTACGGATGAGGGGTCTCATTGGATGAGACGGCCCCTGAATTCTTCAGGAAAATGGGACGGAGGGGATTAAGTCGTAAGTGCATATACGATTTAATCCCCTCCGTCCCCTTTTTCGTGCGGTCAGAAGCCGTGGGTGATGCTGGGTGCGCCGGCCGAGAAATCCGCGTATGGGTCATGCTCGCCGCTGCTGCCTTCGGACAAGCGGAACTTCAGTGCCAGGCCATCGCGCGAGTCGGCCGCGCGCAGCGCTTCCTCCTGCTCGATGGTGCCGGCCTTGGCCAGCCGGAACAGGCACTGGTCGAAACTCTCCATGCCCTCTTCCAGCGATGCTTCCATCGCCGCCTTGATCTCGTGCACCTGGCCGCGACGCAGCAGGTCGCGGATCATCGGCGTGTTGAGCAGCACTTCGGTGGCCGGCAGGCGACGGCCTTCCTTGTTCTTCACCAGGCGCTGGCTGATCACCGCACGCAGGTTCAGCGCCAGGTTCATCAGCACGTTCTTGTGCGCGCTTTCCGGGAAGAAGTTGAGGATGCGCTCGATGGTCTGGTCGGCGTTGTTGGAGTGCAGGGTGGCCAGGCACAGGTGACCGGTTTCGGCGAAGGCGATCGCCGCTTCCATCGTCTCTGCGTCCAGGATCTCGCCGATCAGGATCACGTCCGGCGCCTCACGCATGGCGTTCTTCAGCGCGTTGTGGAAGGCATGGGTATCCAGCCCGACCTCGCGCTGGTTGACGATCGACATCTTGTGCTTGTGCAGGTACTCGATCGGGTCTTCGATGGTGAGGATGTGACCGGTGGTGGTGCTGTTGCGGTGGTCGATCATCGACGCCAGCGAGGTGGACTTGCCGGAACCGGTGGACCCCACCACCAGTACCAGCCCGCGTGGGGTCATGATGACGTCCTTCAGCACCTGCGGCAGGTTCAGCTCCTCGATGCTCGGAATCCGGCTGCGGATGGCACGGATGACCATGCCCACTTCGCCGCGCTGCTTGAACACATTGACGCGGAAGCGACCGGCATCGGGCAGGGCGATGGCCATGTTGAGTTCCAGCTCGCGCTCGAACTGCGGCACCTGGCCTTCGTCCATCAGCGAGTAGGCGATCTTCTTGACCATGCCCGGCGGCAGGCCGGTGTTGCCCAGCGGATAGAGCTTCCCCTCGATCTTGATGTAGACCGGTGCCCCGGTGGTCAGAAACATGTCCGAAGCGTTCTTTTCGGTCATCAGCTTCAGGAAGTAGCCGATATCCATTGCGAATTTTCCCCAACGAAACGGCCGACGCCCGTTGCCAGCACGGTGTCGGCTTGACGACAATGGCCGTGAACCGACAACCGGTACGGCCTCCCCAATGAAACGACTTAGCTTCGCACGAATGCGCCACAGCCTGTATGTGATGGCGTTTGCATTCGCACTGTCTGCCCCCGCCTGGGCGCAGGATGGCGCGATGGAACTGGCCCAGGCCCGGCAGGCGGTCGACAAGGCCACCCAGGCCGATGCCGACCAGTACGCCCCGGACCTGATCGGGCTGGCCCGGCAGGGGCTGGAGCAGGCCCAGCGCGCCGCCGGCGACCGCCGCGAGCGCAAGAATGCCCCGGCCATGGCCCTGCGTGCCGCCGCCGATGCCGACCTGGCCCGCGTGCGCAGCGAGGAAGCCACCGTGACCGCCCAGCTGCAGCTGCGCCGCAACGAGGTCAACCAGCTGCAACGCCAGCTGTCGACCGGGGAGGATCGCCGGTGAAGCCGATGACTGGCGCAACCCTGGCCGCGCTGCTGGCGCTGCCGACCCTGGCCGTGGCCGCCGACAACCCGATGGTGGCGCAGCTGAGCCAGCGCCTGATGGCCATCCAGGCCAACCCGGATACCGCTGAGCTGGGCGCCTTCGAGCGCATGCAGGCCCAGCAGGCCATCGCCACCCTGGACAAGGCCAAGCGCCGCGACCAGGAGCTGGCCACCTACCTGGCCGAGCGCCGGGTGGAGATCGCCGAGACGGCGGTGCGTACCGCGCTGGCCGCCCGCGAGGTCGACCGCCTGGAGCGGACCCGCAGCGACCTGCTGATCGAGGCCAGCCGCCGCGATGCCGCGCGTGCCCGGCAGGAAGCCGAACAGCTGCGCATGCAGGCGCAGATGCAGGCCGAGGAGGCTGAACGCCTGCGCCAGGCCGCCGAGGCCGAGACCCTGGCCCGCCAGGACGCCGAGAACGCCCTGACCAGCGTCGCCGGCAAGCAGCAGCAGCGCCTCAGCGCCGCCCAGCAGAACGCCGCCAAGCTCGCCCGCGAGGAAGCCGAGCTGGTGTCCGGTCAGAAGCTGCCGGGCTCGAAGTTCGATGGCCGCGGCGAGGTCTTCACCTTCCGTGGCGATGCGTTTGCCGCCGGCGCCTCCAGCCTGTCCGGCGGCGCCCGCAACCAGGCCAAGGCGTTGGCCGAATACCTGAACATCGGCAAGAAGGGCCGCCTGCGCATCGAGGCTTACGACAGTGCCAACGGCGTAGGCCAGAAGCGTGCCGAGGCCCTGCGCGATGCCCTGGTTGCGGCGGGTGTCGCGAGCAACCGGATCCAGCTTGCCGGCAAGAAGGCGGCCTCCACCCAGGCACGTTCGGCCGAGGTCATCATCGCCCCGTAATTGCTTGATATTGTTTGTTTTTCGTTGTGATGAGCATTCAGCCTGAACCCCGCCTCGGCGCGGTTCGGTCTTTTTGACGCAGGGGTCTTGTACCCCGCCTTTAGCAGGCGTAGGGTCAATCGTCCGGGACGCAATGCCGCGGACCGGACGATGGGAGGGCCGGGCCGATGCAAGCAGGGCGCGAACCGCAGCAGATCGACGTGCGCAGGCCAGTGCTGCAGGTCGTTGCAGGCGTCCAGGTGGCCATCGACCGGCGCTCCTCCATGAACAACGCCCCGTGCCTTGCGGCCGGGGCGTTCGTGTATCTGTCGAAGGAGGTCCATCATGTTTGAAGATCAGCCCCAGAGCGAGATCGACGCACGTCGCGCGCGTGATCCGGAGTTCAGGGCACTCCATGACCAGCACCGCAAGTTGAACAAGAAGTGCATGGACGCGGAGTTGGGTGTACTCCCGATCGATGATGTCACCCTGGGTCGCATGAAGCGCGAGAAGCTGCTGGCCAAGCAACGACTTCTGCGAATGTACGAAACACCGCTCCCAACGACGTCCCCCACGCTTTGACGCACCCCGTCACGCCTGGAACGGCGTGACCCGGCCATCGATGGCCCCGCCGGGCGCTCCTGCCCCGGCATCGCGGCACCGCCGATGAGGCGGCCGCGCCAAGGCACCACAGGCGGTGGTGCCTTGGCCTGCAGGCACAACTCACCGATGCGGGCGGTACCGGTCTCCTCGTCGATCCGGGGCCGTCCGCATCTCTTTCTGCGGGCTTGCGGCCCGTCTCCGCGCCGACCTGACATTCATCGCCATCCGACGGATAATCATCGGTCCGGCCCCCTGCGGCGCGAACCGAAAGTCCTCCGAATGCCCATTCATTCTTCCGTCCTCGAACTCATCGGCCAGACCCCGATCGTCAAGGCCCAGCGCCTGGACACCGGCGTCTGCGAGCTCTACCTGAAGCTCGAAAGCGCCAACCCGGGTGGATCGATCAAGGATCGCATCGGCCTGTCGATGATCGAGGCGGCGGAGCAGCGCGGCGACCTGAAGCCGGGTGCGACCCTGGTCGAGGGTACCGCCGGCAACACCGGGCTGGGCCTGGCCCTGGTCGCGCAGCAGAAGGGTTACAAGCTGATCCTGGTCGTTCCCGACAAGATGAGCCGCGAGAAGATCTTCAACCTGAAGGCGATGGGCGCCGAAGTCCGCCTGACCCGCTCGGACGTGGCCAAGGGCCATCCGGAGTACTACCAGGACCTGGCCAAGACCATCGCCGAGCAGACCCCGGGCGCCTACTTCATCAACCAGTTCGGCAACCCGGACAACCCGGCCGCGCATGAATTCGGTACCGGCCCGGAGATCCTGGAGCAGATGGGCGGCGACCTCGACGCCATCGTGTTCGGCTGCGGCAGCTCCGGCACCATGACCGGCCTGTCGCGTGCCTTCGCCAAGCTGTCGCCGAAGACCGAGCTGGTGCTGGCCGATCCGGTCGGCTCGATCCTGGCCGAATACATCAATGACGGCGTGCTCAACGACAAGTCGGGCAGCTGGCTGGTGGAGGGCATCGGCGAGGACTTCCTGCCGTCGATCTCCGACTTCAGCCGCGTCAAGAAGGCTTACGCCATCAGCGATGCCGAGAGCTTCCACACCGCGCGCGAGCTGCTGGGCAAGGAAGGCATCCTCGGCGGTTCGTCCACCGGCACCCTGCTGGCCGCTGCGCTGAAGTACTGCAAGGAGCAGACCACGCCGAAGAAGGTGCTGGTGCTGGTCTGCGATACCGGCAACAAGTACCTGTCGAAGATGTACAACGACTACTGGATGCTGGACAACGGCTTCCTGGAGCGCCCGCAGCACGGCGACCTGCGCGACCTGATCCTGCGCCCGTACGGCCAGCGCGACACCGTGGTGATCGGCCCGAACGACCTGCTGACCACCGCCTACCAGCGCATGAAGCTGTACGACGTGTCGCAGCTGCCGGTGATGGACGGTGACCAGCTGGTCGGCATCGTCGACGAAAGCGACGTGCTGCTGCACGTCTATGGTGACGAAGCGCGCTTCCGCGACACCGTCGCCACGGCGATGGTCAGCAAGCTGGACCGGCTGGACGTGAAGTCGCCGATCGAGGCGCTGCTGCCGGTGTTCGACCGCGGCCAGGTGGCGATCGTGATGGACGGCAACGCCTTCCTGGGCCTGATCACCCGTATCGACCTGCTGAACTATCTGCGCCGTCGCGTGCAGTAAGCCGTTGATCGCCGACGTTCGCTGCTGAATCCCGGTTTATCCGCGTCAAAGGTCGTTAAGGCCGCGCTGGTAGACTTCCGCACCTTCGATGGCGCCGCGTGTCGGCGCCCCTCAGGAAAGAACATGTCCAACGCTACTTCCCAGGATCGCGCCCTGGCCTTGGCCACGCTGGCCATCCACGGCGGCCAATCGCCCGACCCCAGCACCGGCGCGGTGATGCCGCCGATCTACGCCACCTCGACCTATGCGCAGTCCAGCCCGGGCGAGCACCAGGGCTTCGAGTACTCGCGTACCCACAACCCGACCCGCTTCGCCTACGAGCGCTGCGTAGCGTCGCTGGAAGGTGGCACCCGCGGCTTCGCCTTCGCCTCGGGCATGGCGGCCAGCTCGACCGTGATCGAACTATTGGACGCCGGCAGCCACGTGGTGGCGATGGACGATATCTATGGCGGCAGCTTCCGCCTGTTCGAGCGCGTGCGTCGCCGCACCGCCGGGCTGGAGTTCAGCTTCGTCGACCTGACCGACCTGGCTGCGTTCGAGGCAGCCATCACGTCGAAGACGAAGATGGTCTGGATCGAGACCCCGACCAACCCGATGCTGAAGATCGTCGACATCGCCGCGGTGGCCGCCATCGCCAAGCGCCATGGCCTGATCGTGGTGGTCGACAACACCTTCGCCTCGCCGATGCTGCAGCGCCCGCTGGAACTGGGCGCGGACTTGGTCCTGCACTCGGCCACCAAGTACCTCAACGGCCACTCGGACATGGTCGGCGGCATGGTGGTGGTGGGCGACAACGCCGAGCTGGCCGAGCAGATGGCTTTCCTGCAGAACTCGGTGGGTGGTGTGCAGGGCCCGTTCGACAGCTTCCTGGCTCTGCGCGGCCTGAAGACCCTGCCGCTGCGCATGAAGGCGCATTGCGCCAACGCGCTGGCCCTGGCCCAGTGGCTGGACAAGCACCCGGCGGTGGAGAAGGTGATCTACCCGGGCCTGCCGTCGCACCCGCAGCATGAGCTGGCGGGCAGGCAGATGGCCGGCTACGGCGGCATCGTCTCGATCGTGCTCAAGGGCGGTTTCGAGGCGGCCAAGCGCTTCTGCGAGAAGACCGAGCTGTTCACCTTGGCCGAATCGCTGGGCGGTGTGGAGAGCCTGGTGAACCATCCGGCGGTGATGACGCATGCCTCGATTCCGGTCGCGCGGCGGGAACAGCTGGGGATCAGTGATGCGCTGGTGCGGCTGAGCGTGGGTGTGGAGGATCTGGGGGATCTGCAGGTGGATCTAGAGAGGGCGTTGGCTGCCAGCGGCGGGGACGTCCGCTGAAATGACGCAGACCACTGTAAGCGTGTCGTTGCGCTACCGCGTGCTGCGTTGGTTGGCCAGCCTGGCCTGGTTGAAGTCGATCTACCACCTTCTGCCGGCGCGCCTGCGCAATCGGCTGACAGGGCGTCTGGTTGCGCTGCCGGGGCCGATCTACTGCCGTTTCGAGAACGAAGCGCAATGGGCCGAGCGCAGGCTGCCTGTGACCGACGCGCCGGTGCACTTCTTCGGCCAGCCCGATCCGTCCTGGCAGGGGCACGGCGTCAACGTGTTCGCCTACCTGCGTGGCCAGTTCGGCCTGGCCGAGTGCGCGCGCATGTACGCACGTGCGCTGCTGGGCACGCATTACCCGGCGGCCCTGGTGGATGTGGACATCAACCTGCCGCATGGTTGGGATGACCGCAGCCTGGACCAGTACATCGGCGATGACGCGCCGCATCGCGTGCATCTGGTGTTCATCAATCCGGACTTTCTGGAAGCCGCGCTGGAACAGATCGGCAAGGCGCGCCTGCAGGGCGGCTACATCATCGCCTGCTGGTTCTGGGAACTGGAGAACATTCCCAAGACGTGGCTGTCCGCCCTGGACAAGGTGGACGAGATCCTGGTGGCCTCGCGCTACGTCGGCGAAGCCTTCGCGCGCGTCACCGACAAGCCGATCCTGTGCGTGCCGCTGCCGCTGAGCGAGGTGGGTGACAGCGGCCTGCAGCGCCAGGACTTCGGCATCCCCGATGATGCCTTCGTGTTCCTGACGTCCTTCGATTTCAATTCGTACGTGCACCGCAAGAATCCCTTCGCGGCCATTCACGCGTTCCAGCAGGCGTTCCCGCGCGAGCGCCAGGACGTACAGCTGCTGATCAAGACCAGCAATGGCTACCGCCGGCCCGATCGCCTGCAGCTGCTGCTGGACGCGGTGAAGGATGATCCGCGCATCGTGGTCCGTGACCAGGTGCTGGACCGCCCCGACGTGCAGGCACTTCAGCGTTGCTCGGATGTCTATGTGTCTCTGCATCATGCGGAAGGCTTCGGCATGGGGCTGGCCGAGTGCATGGCCCAGGGCAAGCCTGTGATGGGCACGGCCTGGTCGGGCAACATGGAATTCATGGATGCCGACAACAGCGCGCTGGTCAACTACACGCTGGTCCCGGTGGCCGAGGGCGAATATGCCCACCATGAAGGCCAGCGCTGGGCGGCGGCCGACGTGGACGATGCGGCGCGCTGGATGCGCCGATTCGCCGATGAGCCGGAGCTTGCCCGTGCCATGGGCGAGCGGGCCCGTACCTCGGTGCTGCACACGCTTTCGCCCGAGCGGGCGGCGGCCGCGCTGATTGAACGTATCGAACAGATCCATCAACAGCGCGGCTTCATCTCCGGGGCAGGCGCGTCCACCGTGTCCCAGCAGGAGGGACAGTACTGATGCACAGCTATTCCTCTACCCTCAAGGACCTGCGCGAAGGGATCCGCGGCGCCAAAGTGTCCTTCCATATCGCCAAGGGTGACATCAAGGCGCGGTACCGCCGCAGCATCCTGGGGCCGTTCTGGCAGTCGCTGGCCACCGCGGTGGGCGTGGTCGGCCTGGGCCTGCTCTGGAGCCAGCTGCTCAACATCGAGCGCGAGAAGTTCATTCCCACCCTGACGGCGGGCCTGATCATCTGGCAGATGCTGTCGGGCATCCTGATCGAAAGCTGCGGCCTGTTCGTCCGGCAGGCCTCGATCATCCGCAACGTGGTCATGCCGCTGTCGGTGCACCCGATGAGTGTGGTAACCCGCTACATCGTCAACTTCGCCCACAGCCTGCTGGTGTTCGTGATCGTGGCGGTGTTCATGCGCATCGAAGTGAACTGGAACACGCTGCTGTTCATTCCTGGTCTGGCGCTGGTGGTGGTGAACATGCTCTGGCTGGCGTTCGTGTTTGGCGTGATGGGCGCCCGTTACCGTGATCTGGAGTACGGTGTGGCGTCGGTGATGCCGATGCTGTTCCTGGTCAGCCCGGTGATGTACCGCCTGGAATATCTGCCGTTCTCCTCGAAGATCCTCGAATTCAATCCCTTTACCTACCTGATCGAAGTCATCCGCGCGCCGATGCTGGGCCACGCCCCGTCGCTGCAGATCTACCTGGTGCTGGTGGGCATGGCCATAGTCGGCTGGTCGCTGGCGTTCTGGTTCCTGCACAAGGCCAAGCTGCGACTGCCCTTCTGGATTTGAACATGACTGCCAAGCTGAACTTCGAGAACGTCACCCTCCGTTACCCGATCTACAACTCGCACAGCCTGTCGCTGCGCCGCAATCTGGTGGGTATCGCCACCGGTGGCCGCCTGCTTGCCGGCAGCGGCCAGATTACCCAGGTCACCGCGCTGGACGGGGTGTCCTTCAGCCTCAAGCAGGGGGATGCGGTGGGCATCGTCGGCCATAACGGCGCGGGCAAGAGCACCCTGCTGCGCACCATGGCCGGCATCTATACGCCCCTGCAGGGTCGGATCGAGCGGGTGGGCCGGGTGGCGACCATGCTGGAGGTCGGCGCGGGCATGGACCCGGAGCTCTCCGGCTATGAGAACATCCGCCGGATGGGCCTGATGCTCGGGTTGTCGCTGAAGGAGATCGACTCGCGCATTCCCGAGATCGAGGAATTCACCGATCTGGGCGACTTCCTGCACTTGGCCGTGCGCACCTATTCGGCGGGCATGGCCATGCGCCTGATGTTTGCCGTGGCCACCTGCACCACACCGGACATCCTGCTTGTGGACGAAGTGTTCGATGTCGGCGATGAGGCCTTCAAGGAACGCGCCGCCCAGCGCATGCACAATTTCATCAAGTCCTCGCAGATCTTCTGCCTGGCGTCGCACTCGATGGATACGATTGCCGAATACTGCAACCGTGTCTTCGTGCTCAGCCACGGTACTCTGCGGGAAATCTCAATGGACCAGCTCAGGTCGGAAGGATATGGCGTTGAAAATCAAGCTGGGTAATGCTGTAAGTAGTGCTGCCGATAAGGCCGCGCAGTCGCGCTCAAGCGACGGTTTCCTAGCTCCGGGGGAGGAGCTGGTACTGAGCAGTTCCCCGTATGCCTGCATGGATCCTGTCACCATGCGGGGATTCGCCTTGCCTGAAACGGACGGGGTCTGGTCCAGCGCTGCGGTCAGTACGATCGATGTGCGCCTGCGCGAAGTCGATGCCAGCCGTCGTTACCGGGTGGTGATTGGCGCGATTGCGTTTGAAGGGGGCAGCCATCGGGCGTTGGTTTCGATCCGGGTTAACGGTGGGCCTGCCCATCAGGTGTTGGCCGGCGGATCGGGCTGGTCCTCGATCGTCGCGGATTGGGAGATACAGGTCGTCGGGAAGATTCCGATGGTCCGTATCGAGTTCCAGGTCGCCAATCCAATGTCGCCCAACGCGCTGGGTCTCGGTGATGACAATCGCCTCCTGGGATTCAAGGTTCGCTCGTTGCAGTTGCTCGATCTGGGGCCGGCCAGCACGGCGGTGGCGGCAACGCCCGTGCCCGTGCAGACCGTGGCAGAGGCAGAGATGCCAGAGGCCGCCGATGCGGGCGCCGTCGGGATCTTTACCCAGTCGCCGACGGAGACCATTCGCGCGCTTGCCAAGCGCGGCCCGATTCTGCGCATGCTGTTGCTGGACAAGAATCCTGTCGTTCGCCTGGTGCGTTGGATGCGACGGGTCAGCCGCAACATGGAGGAGATGCGTCGCCAGCTTGACCTGATCCGCATCGATTCCGCGCGGCAGACGCGTGAGCTTGGCGAACGCGTGGACAACATCGAGATCGATGCCCGTGTGCAGGAGCGCGAGCGTCGGCGTGCCGGTTCCAGCGTTGATGCGATCATCGAGCGGCTGGAGCTGAATCATGCTCGCCTGCTTGCCATCGAAGAGTCCGCGCACCAGGCAGGTCGCATGCATGAGCAGCATCGCGATGAGCATGCAGACAGTCTGGAGAGCATCATCGCCACGACCGACGGTCTTGGCCGTGATGTGGCCGCTGTACTGGACACTCTCAACACGACCCTGTCCGAGTCGATGCGGATGTTGCGTGAGTTCGAGGGCGTGGACAACAAGCTGGCGGGCATGGACCGGGCGCTGAAGTTGGTGCAGAAGCAGGGCGAGGATCATGCACGCCATGCGATTTCCGGTATACGCGAACTGCGCGAACAACTGCACCTGTCAGTGCAGCAGCAGCAGGTCCGTTCGGAGGCGGCCCAGGCCGGCATCGAGTCGAGCTTGCAGGGGATGATCGAGCGCCAGTGGTCGGAGTCCGACGAGCTTCGCCAGCACATGCATTCTACACTGCAGCAGCTGGAAAACCGCCACCAGCACGAGCGCGAGGAACTCAAGCGCCAGGTGCAGGACGTATTGACCGAGGGTGCGCGGGTGCTGGATGTGCGCAGCAGCGTGGACGCCGAAGTGCTACGCCATCACGTCCTTCGACTGCACGAACGGCTTGACCGGCTGCCGGTCATTGCACCAGGTACCGGTGCAGCGGTTTACACGATGGGCGATGCGGCCGCCTCGGAACAGACCCTCCAGCTGGTTGCCCAGTTGCACCAGAAGCTGGACAACAGCGAAATCGAGACCGGCCAGATTCTAGAGCTGCTGGTGGGCATCAAGGAGCGGGTCGAAACCCAGCAGCTGGTGCTGTCCAGTGCCACAGGGCGCCTCGCCTCCCCGTCCCAGCGCCGCGTGCTGCGGCGGCATGACGGCTGGCTGATCGCGGTTGGGTTCGGCACATTCTCCTGTGCCGAAAGTGACGACCTGCTGGCAATGTGCCTGCTTGAAAGTGGCGACGTCGAGCTTGGCCTGCGGTTGTTCCTCGAGCATGCGCTGAAGCCGGGCGATGTCTTCCTTGATGCAGGAGCCAACATCGGCCTGCATACCGTGGCCGCAGCGAATGTGGTTGGCCCGTCCGGCAGGATTTTCGCTGCCGAGGCGATGCCGCGCACCCAGGAGCACCTGCGTGCATCGCTGCGCCTGAGCGGGGTGGAGGACCGTGTACAGGTCCTGCCGGTCGCGCTGGGAGCCCACAACGAGGATGGCCGGGAATTCCACATCGGTGCCGTTGCCGGCCACAGTTCGCTGTATCCCCTTGACGGTGAGCTGGAGGTCGTTCGTGTGGATGTCAGGACCGTCGATGGCCTGTTGGGCGAGCAGTCGGTCGCGCTGGCCAAGATCGACGTAGAGGGCGCCGAGCTGGAGGTGCTGGCGGGCATGCGTCAACTGCTTGCCGCCAATCCAGCCATGGGAATCATTGCCGAGTACGCGGTATCGCACCTCGGGCGGTCGGGGACAAGTGAAGCTGAATGGGACGCCTTCCGCAGCGGGCACGGCTTCGATCTGTACCGGATCGATGATCTGACGGGCGCCTGCCTGCGCCTGGAGGGTTTCGCGGACCTGCGTGGATACGCCAGCTCGAACATTCTGCTGTGCCCACCGGCCAGCCTGCTACCGGCTGCCGTTGTGGCGGGTGGTGCCCAATGAGCAAGGTTGCTGTCATCGGCGCCGGAGGGCACGCCAAGGTGATCATCGATCTGCTGCGTGGCGGGGGCCATGACGTGGTTGCCTGCCTGGATGCGGGGCGCGTAGGCCAGATCGTCAACGGGGTTCCGGTTCTCGGCGACGAACGCGTGGAACTGCCCCAGCTCAAGGAGCAGGGCGTGGATGCGGTCTTCGTCGCCCTGGGGGACAATCGGCTGCGTCAAAAGGTGGTGGCGGCAATCGCTGCAGCCGGCCTTGAGATGATCCCGGCAGTGGGACGCTCCGCGGTGATTGCTCCCAGTGCCCGCATCGGTCGGGGCTGCGCCATCATGGAAGGCGCCATACTGAATGCGGACGCCGTAGTTCACGATTTTGCTATAATTAACACAAATGTGTCCGTCGACCACGACTGCGTGGTTGGCGCCTTCGCTCACATCGCCCCGGGCAGTACGCTTGCCGGTGGTGTGGAGGTGGGGAGCAGCGTCTTTCTCGGTGCAGGTACGAGAGTGATTCCGGGCATCAAGATCGCGGACGGCGCCGTTGTTGGCGCTGGTGGCGTCGTTGTCAGGGATGTCGGCTCAGCCGGGACGTGGGTCGGCGTGCCGGCACGGCAAATCAAGATAAAGGACTAATCAATGTTGGCGTCAAAGCGGATTCCGGTAGCAGTGCCCAGCCTCTCCGGAAATGAAAAGAAGTACGTGGGCCAGTGCCTGGATTCAACGTGGATCTCTTCGGCGGGTGAGTTCATTGGTCGTTTCGAGCAGAGCTTCGCGGACTTCTGCGGTGTTCGCCATGCGGTGGCGATCAATAACGGCACGACCGCCATTCACCTGGCGCTGGTGGCGTTGGGGGTCGGCGAAGGCGACGAAGTGCTGATCCCGACCTTGACTTACATCGCCACGGCGAATGCGGTTGCCTACTGCAACGCCAAGCCGGTCCTGGTCGACTCCGAGCCGGGCACCATGAACATGGATCCGGCCAAGCTGGAAGCCCTGATCACGCCCCGCACCAAGGCGATCATCGTGGTGCACCTGTATGGCCATCCGACCAACATGGGGCCGGTCATGGAGATCGCGCGCCGCCACAACCTCAAGGTCGTGGAAGACGCCGCTGAGGCGCATGGTGCCGAGTATCAGGGCACCCGCGTGGGTGGCATCGGTGATTGCGCCACCTTCAGCTTCTTCGGCAACAAGATCATCACTACCGGCGAAGGTGGCATGGTGACCACCAATGATGATGAGCTGGCCTCCCGCCTGCGCCTGTACCGCGGCCAGGGCATGGACCCGAAGCGCCGCTACTGGTTCCCGGTGGTGGGTTTCAACTACCGCATGACCAATGTTGCTGCAGCGATCGGCGTGGCCCAGATGGAGCGTATCGACGAAGCCCTGCAGGTGCGCCAGCGCGTTGCCGGCTGGTATGAGGCGGCCTTTGCGCAGCATGCGGATCTGGTCGAGCGTCCGGCTGTGGCCGAGTACGCCCACCATGTCTACTGGATGTACACCGTGCTGTTGACTGGCCTGAGCGAGCAGCAGCGCGATGAAGTGATGCGCCTGATGGATGCCGATGGGATCGAAACGCGCCCGGTGTTCTACCCGATGCATGTGCTGCCGCCTTACCTCGAAGACGGGGCCGCCTACCCGGTCGCCAACGACCAGGCTGCGCGTGGCATCAATCTGCCGACGCACGCCGGCCTCACTGTCGAGGACGTCGAGCGCGTCGTGGAAGCCCTGGTTTCGGCCATCGGCCGCGTGAGCGCCTGACCTTGCGTATTGCCATCTGTTCGTCCTTTGTACCGTTCGTCAATGGTGGAGCACGCTTCATCGTTGACTGGCTTGGAAGCCGTCTGCGCGAGCATGGCCACCAGGTGGAGATCATCTACCTGCCGATGGTCGAGACGCCGACTGAACTGCTGCAGCAGATGGCGGCCTATCGGATAATGAATCTGTCCGATTCGGTTGACCGGGTGATCACCACCCGGCCGCCGGCCCACCTGATCCAGCATCCGAAGAAGGTGGCGTGGTTCATCCATCATTTCCGCATGTACTACGACATGTGGGATACGCCTTATCGCGGCTTCCCTGATGATGCCCGCCACCGCGCCCTGCGCGGCGCGCTGGCGAGGGCTGATACCACGGCGCTGGCAGAGTCGCACCGGCTTTTCACCAATTCACAGGTGGTTGCCGATCGTGTCAAGCGCTACAACGGCCTGGATGCCGAGGTGCTGTATCCCCCCCTGTTCGATGTGTCCCATTTCCGGGATGCAGGCCAGGGCGACGAGATCGTGTACGTCTGCCGCATGGAGCAGCACAAGCGCCAGCACCTGTTGCTGGAAGCGTTCAAGTACGTGACCACCCCGGTCAAGCTGCGCCTGTGCGGTACCAGCAGTGGGCCCGGCTACACCAATGGTCTGCGCGCCTTCATCGTTGCCGAAGGCCTTCAGGATCGGGTTGCCTGCGTTGACCGTTGGATCACCGAGGAAGAGAAGGCTCAGTGGCTGTCCACTGCGCTGGCTGCGGCGTACCTGCCCGAGGATGAGGATTCCTACGGCTATCCGTCGCTGGAGGCGGCACAATCGGCGAAGCCGATCATCACCACCACCGATTCCGGCGGCGTGCTCGAGTTTGTCCAGCATGGCCACAACGGCATGATCGCCGAGCCGGACCCGCGGGCACTTGCCGAGGCCATCGACGCATTGTGGATGGACCGCGAGCACACCCGCCGCATGGGCGAAGCTGCCAAAGCGCGCGTGCAGGAATTGAAGATCAACTGGGACCACGTCCTGGAGCGTTTGCTGTCATGAAGGTCCTTGTTGTCAACAACATGGTGCCGGGACTGCGGGGTGGCGCGGAAGAACTCGCGGACCAGCTCGTCGTTCACCTGCGCCAGGCAGGGCACCAGTCCGAGCTGCTGCGCATCCCGTTCTCGTGGCAGCCGCCGGAACGGATCATCGATGAGATGCTGATGTGCCGCAGCATGCGCCTGCTCAATGTCGACCGGGTCATCGCCATGAAGTTCCCGGCGTACCTGCTGCCCTTCGACGAGAAGGTCTTCTGGCTTGCGCATCAGTACCGCCAGGCCTATGACATGTGGGATGCCGGCCACAGCAACATTCCCGATACTCCGGAGGGCCGGCAGATCCGTGCCGCGATCACCGAAGCGGACAATGATGCATTCTCGTTGGCGCAGAGCATCTATGCCGTAGGCCGCACTGTGCAGGAGCGGTTGATGCACTACAACGGCATCCCGTCCGAACTGCTGCGCGCCCCCTTGAACGATGCCGAGCTGTTTACCGGCGGCGAGTATGGTGATTACATCTTCGCTGGCGGCCGCATCAATGCCGGCAAGCGTCAGCACCGGCTGATCGAGGCGCTTGCGCAGACCCGGTCGCCGGTCAAGCTGATCATCGCCGGGCCGGCCGATACCCCGGCGGACGAGCAGCGCCTGCGTGCGCTGGTGGAGAGCCATGGCCTGCAGAGCCGTGTAAAACTGGATATTGGATTCCACCCACGTCAGGTCATCGCCGACTACGTGAATGGTGCATTGGCATGTGCCTATCTGCCGATGGCGGAAGATTCCTTCGGCTACGTGACCATGGAAGCCTGCCAGTCGCGCAAGGCGGTCATCACCGTGGACGATTCCGGCGATTTGACCGAGCTGATCAAGCAGGGGCTCAACGGCTGGGTGTGCGCCGACGATACCAGTGAGATCGCTGCTGCCATGACCGAAGCATTCGCCGCACGGGCGCAGACCCGTGAGCGCGGCAGCAACGCATACGACTCATGGACCCGCCTGGACATCAACTGGGCATCGACAGTGGAGAAACTGACGCGATGAAGATTGTCTGGGCCGGCCCCTACTGCGGACCATCGGCGATCGCTCGCTTCAGTGTCCACGTCGTTAACGCCCTGCGTGGGCTGGGCCACGATGTCGCCATCTATCGTACTGAAACCGGCGAGGCCGCTGCCTATCCGGCCTTGCCTGATCCGGTCGTCCTGCGTTCGGGCAGCGCGATGGAAGAAGAGTGGCTGCGTACCGCGGATCTGGTGTTCGCCAACATCGGTGATCACTACGGTTTCCACGGTGGCATCTTCGATCTGGCGCGCAAGCGTCCGTTCATCGGCATCATGCACGACTGGTTCGTTCTGAACCTGTTCTGGGACCGATTGAAGGCCGAGGGCCGTCCTCACGATGCGCCACGGATCATCCAGGGGCTGTATGGCCAGGAGGCCGGTGAGCTGTGTGCTGCGGCGACCTCCGAGACCATCATGCCGGTGGCCGCAGCGCATTTCCCCATGACCCAATGGGCCGTGTCGGATCTGCTGGGTTGCATCATCCACTCCGAGTTCTACCGGTCGAAAGTGCAGGCCCGTTGCCCTGGGCCGGTGCATAAGCTCTCGCTGGCCTATCCGGCGCCTGACGTACGGCAGGACCTGCGTTCAGCGGTGGACGATCACAGTCGCCTGCGCCTGTGCACGCTGGGCGTAGTGAATCCGAACAAGTGTGTCGACACAGTCGTACGTGCGTTGATGCTGGATCCCGCGCTGGCCGCCCGCACCGAATACCACGTGCTTGGAGGTATCAGTGACCAGGAGCGCAGGCGCCTGGAATCGGTCTGCGCGGAAGTTGGTTTCCGGGGCCTGGTGCTCGAAGGCCGGGTCAGCGATGAACGCCTTGTGGAAGGCATGGCAGAGGCCGACGCCATCTGCTGCCTGCGCGATCCAGCGCTGGAAGGGGCCTCGGCCTCCGCGATCGAGGGCATGCAGTCGGGGGTGCCAGTGGTGGTGTCCAATGCTGGTTTCTACGCGGACCTTCCCGATGAGTATGTGCTGAAAATCCCGCAGGGCGATTGCACGGAAGAGCTTCTGGCGCAATTGCACTTCGTTGACCGCGAACGCGGCGCCGCTCGTGAGATGGGCGCGCGTGCACGCGCCTGGGCTCGTGACGAATTCTCCGCCGTGCGCTATGCCATGGGGCTTGATGCACTGATGCCGGAGTTCATAGAAAGCGAACCCTACATTGCCACTGCCAGGGCGCTTGGCCGCGAGCTGGGGCGGCTGGGGGTGCCTGGCAACAGCCCCTCGGCAGGCAGGCTGGCTGGCATGCTCGACGGCATGTTCAGTCTCTGATGCGGTCCTCCCCTACGAATTCCCAATCATTCAGGAAAACAGCATGAAATCTGCAGTCATCACCGGTATCTCTGGCCAGGACGGCGCTTACTTGGCGCAGCTGCTGCTTGAGAAGGGCTACAAGGTCTACGGCACTTATCGTCGTACCAGCTCGGTCAACTTCTGGCGTATCGAAGAGCTGGGCATCGACAAGCACCCGAATCTGCACCTGGTCGAGCACGATCTGCAGGACATCGGCTCCTCGATCCGCCTGCTGCAGGACAGCGGTGCGACCGAGGTCTACAACCTGGCAGCGCAGAGTTTTGTGGGCGTGTCCTTCGACCAGCCGGTGCTGACCGCGCAGATCACTGCGCTGGGTGCGCTGAACCTGCTCGAGGCGATCCGCGCGGTCAACCCGAAGATCCGCTTCTACCAGGCGTCGACCTCGGAGATGTTCGGCCTGGTGCAGCAGGTGCCGCAGACCGAGCAGACCCAGTTCTACCCGCGTAGCCCTTACGGTGTGGCCAAGCTGTACGCTCACTGGATCACTGTGAACTACCGTGAGTCCTACGGCATCTTTGGTGCCAACGGCATCCTGTTCAACCATGAATCGCCGCTGCGTGGCCGTGAGTTCGTGACCCGCAAGATCACCGACTCGGTTGCCAAGATCAAGCTGGGCAAGCTGGATGTGCTGGAGCTGGGTAACCTTGACGCCAAGCGCGACTGGGGCTTTGCCAAGGAATACGTTGAAGGTATGTGGCGCATGCTGCAGGTCGAGGTGCCGGATACCTACGTGCTGGCCACCAACCGTACCGAGACCGTGCGCGATTTCGTCACCATGGCGTTCAAGGCGATCGGTGTCGAACTGGCCTGGAATGGCACGGGTCTGGACGAGGTCGGCACCTGCACGGCCAGTGGCAAGGTCCTGGTGAAGATCAATCCCAAGTTCCACCGCCCGGCGGAAGTTGATCTGTTGATCGGCAATCCGGAAAAGGCCAAGCGTGAACTGGGCTGGGAGCCGTCGACCACGCTCGAGGAGCTGTGCGAGATGATGGTCAAGGCCGACCTGCGCCGCAATGAGGCCGGCGCTTCGTTCTGATTCGCGGCACATTCTGCTGGCCTTATCGTTCGATCGCGGCAGGCAGGCGCTACGCGCCTGGCTTGCCGCGCTCCCTCCACAGCAGTTGATGGTCCGGAAAACTTGCATGAAGCCCATTGCAGCGATAACGGGAATCGAAGGATTCACCGGCCCCTATATGGCCGCGGAACTGGAGCGGCTTGGTTACCAGGTGAAGGGGATCAGTCGCAACCCTGTTCCAGGGCGCGACAATGAAGTCGCGGACATTCTCGACCCCGATGCGATCGGCGCGGTGATGAAGCGGCTGCAGCCGCAGGTGGTTGTCCATCTGGCGGGGGTTTCACACGTAACCCATCGTGATGTCTCCGCGATCTACCAAGCCAACATCATGGGCACGCGCAACCTGCTGGAAGCGCTGACAGAGCTGGGTACGGCGCCGAAAAGCGTGCTGCTGCCCAGCAGTGCCCACGTCTACGGAGCCTCTTCCAGTTGCCTGCTGGATGAGACGTCGCCGATGGCGCCATTCAACGACTACGCCATCAGCAAGGTGGCGAGTGAGCATGTCGGCACGTTGTACATGGACCGGTTGCCCATCATGCTGACCCGTCCGTTCAATTACACTGGAGTCGGGCAGTCGCCTTCGTTCTTCGTTGCCAAAGTCATCGACCACGCGCGCCGTGGCAGTACCGATTTGCGCCTGGGCAATCTTGATGTCGAGCGTGACTTCACTGATGTGCGTGATCTCGTCCGCTGCTACGGCATGCTGATCGAGCAGGGGTGCCGTGGCGATGTGGTCAATATCTGCAGCGGCATTCCGACCTCGCTGCGCAGCGTCATCGAAACTGTCAGCGAGATCTCCGGACTGGAGTTTGCGATTGAAAGCGATGCCGAGTTGATCCGCAGCCATGATGTCGATCGCCTTGCCGGCTCGAATGCCCGATTCACCACGCTGACGGGGGGGATTACCTTCCGGCCCCTGCGTGAAACCTTGCAGTGGATGCTGCACGCCTGAGTCATCCAGATACGGTGACCCGCCCCGGCGCCCGGGGTGGATCCCAATAAAAACGCCCCGGAGCGGAAGCTGCCGGGGCGTTTTTTTCAGGCTTTCAGGGCGATTACGGCGAGGTGGCCGCCGCGATCGGCGCACCCTTGTCGTCGCACAGGCCCTTGCCGTCGGCGCAGCGCGCAAACGGGCCGAGGATCAGCACCGGCTGCTTGAAGTTGAAGCCAAACCACGCCACGCCTTCCTGCACCAGCTCAACCTGGAGCTTGTTGCCGACCAGCAGGGCAGCCGGAACGGAGGCCTTCAGTTCCTGCGACTGGCCGACCTGCAGGTCACCGTTGAACACGGCCCGGCCGATGTCCTGGCCACGCTTGCCGTCGGCATTGCCCGGGTCCGGTACCAGCTGCAGCACACCGGCCGACACGTTCTGGCCGCCGGTGGCGGGCAGGGTGGCTTTGCCATTGTTGGTGACCTTGAAGGCGACGGTCAGGGTGTCATCGGCGGCGTTGTAGGTGGCCTGCCCGACCTGCTCGATCGCGATGGACACTTCTTCCTGGGTCAGCGGCTTGTTCTGTGCGGCGCTGGCCGCCGGTGCGTCTGCCGGTGCCGCTGCCTGCTGCGCTGAAGCCGGGGTTTCGCTGTCGCCGGAAGAACAGGCTGCCAGGGTAAAGGTGGAAGCCAGAATCAGCGGGAGTGCAAGTCTACGGTACTTAGTATTCATGAAATGCTCGATGAGCTGTTGGATTGAAGTGGTCGGATCCATCGACGGCAATCCTTCCAGGACGTGGAATGGTGGACATGCAACGAGGCGAATGATACAGCGCGGACTCACTTCGTGGGAGTGGGGGGGGCCGGGGCCAGATCGACCCAGTCGACCTGGATGCTCAACGGGGTCGGGTCCGCTGTCACCGGGCTGTCGAAGGCGATCACGTTGGTGCCAATCCGCAGCGCAGCGGCCGGCACATCCACGCTCAAGGTCGTGGCGTCATGCCAGTGGACGGCGAGCCACTGGTCGTTCACACGCACCTTGATCGACTCCGGGGTTGCCGGAGGGAAGATCTGGAGGACCCGCGCGGTCAGGGTGTAGGGACGGGGCGCAGGAAGCAGATCGAACTGCAGCGTGGCTTCCGGCAGGGTCTTCCACGCAACTGAACGCCAGATCGGCAGCAGGCGATGGTCGATGACCCAGCCGCTGCCGGTCCAGCCGGAACCGCGGGTCGGTTCTTCCATGCTCCACCAGCGACCGAAGTCCCAGCGGAAGCTGTTGCCGCCGCGGTGGCTCCGGAACTGATCGAATGCCAGAGGCCAAGGCTGGCGGCGCAGGATGTGACGATAGCGCTCGGCCAGGCTCGAATGTCCGGTTTCCAGCATGCGCTTGTACTGAACCCGTTCATCCGCGGGGACGCTGGAGGTTGTCGTTCCATCGGCCTCCAGCGTCACCACGACAGCCTGGTCGCGGCGCAGCAGGCGGCTCGGCGGTGCTTCGCCGGGCGTGCCCGTCATCGGTGCTTCGGTCAGCGTCCAGCCCTCTGCGGATTCCTCGCAGGTTCCCACGCGACCCTCCGCATTGGGGAGCTGCCAGATGCCCCCCGCAGGGCTGCAGATCACCGGCCGCTCGATCTGACGGTCATACAGGTAGGTGAGGGCCATCACCATGCCCTCCCGGACCATCCACACATCGTTCAGCTGATCGCGCTTGTCGATGATGACCAGGGTCTGGTCGGGACGGAAGGGCGGCGCGTTCTCGACGATATCGCCGAGCAGGACCTGTTGGGCATTCGACAGACGACGGTAATGCTCGAACTGGAACATTTGTGCGCCAAACGCCACCACCAGGGCGACAGTGGTCAGCACCACGCCGATGCCCCAACTGCGGCGGGTCATCGCGATCAGCACGGCCACGCAGAGCAGCGCACCACCGGGGGAAGCGCCGAGGAACGTGCGTTGTGAGATCAGCAGGTGCGGTAGCGAGGCGGCGAAGGGCAGGTAGCCCAGACCGATCATCACCAGTGCGATGATCGCCATTCTCACCACCGAGGCCGAAGTCGCGGCGATCTCAGCCACGCCATCTTCCTGCGGCAGGGGACGGCTGCTGCGCCAGACGGCGTAGCCAATCAGCACCGCTGAAAGCAGCAGGTACAGGCGGGTGCGGTACTCGTACCAGCAGATGGCAATCGCATCCAGCCAACCACCCAGCACGGTGCGCCCGAAGCCGACACCGATCACCCGTTGCAGGCGGTCCATCAGATCGATAGTCGGACCGACCAGGGTGTCCTGGTAGGTGGCGCCACTGCCCTTGACATACAGAACGTAGCCGATGTTGATCGCAACGCCGAGGATCCACCACGCGGTCACCCAGCGGTGGCGTTTGACCAGGCCCAACGCGCCACGGAGACCGAAGCGCGCATACAGCAACAACAGCGGGACCACCACGAATGTGAGCGCCGCCTCATAGGCAAAGGTTGCAAGCACCGCGCAGGGTACGGCCAGCAGCATTGCCAGGGTCTGCTGCCGGGACTTGCGCAGGGTGTAGCCATATGCGCATGCCGCCACGCCAAGCAGCGACAACGCGATGGACCAGTTGATGTGGAACGAGCGGAACGACAACTGCATGGTGTCCGCCGGGTAGAGCACCACCAGCAGGCCGAACACGACGGCCCAGCGTCGCGAGTGGGTAAGCCACCAGCCTGCCAGGCTGGCACCGATGCCCTTGAGCAGCAGCGACCCCATCAGCAGCAGATGCCAGTACGCGAAGGAGTTCCGATCCAGCATGTAGCCGATCGCGTGTGGCGCGATGGTCAACGGGCGAAGCCGATGCGCGGCCAGTGGACTTTCCGGGCCCACCCACACGAAGGGCTCGTGCAGGGTGAACAGGGCGAGCACGTCCCACTCCTCGATCAGGCCGGTGATGCTGAACCCGAACGGCAACCACAGCAGGACGATCATGATCGCGCAGGGAATTGCCAGGAACCCCCAGCGCTGCAGGAAGGTGGCGGGTTGAGTGAAATGAGTGCGGAGGTTCATGTAAAGGCTCGTTGCCGGGCAGGTGGGGCAGGCATCTCGCCTGGGATGCGGTTAGCGACCGGGACGCTGCAGCAGCGCCCGTGTCAGCAGGAATGAGACAGGAAGCGTAACGATGATGGAGATCAGTGGGCCAAGCGCGGGTGGCACCTGCAGATGGCCCACGGCCACTTTCAGGGTCAACGCCCCCAGTGCATAGACCACGACATAGATCAGCGGAAATACCGCGAACTTGAGCCAGCTGTGCCTTGCCCTGAACACATAGCGGGTGTTCAGGGCATAGCTCAACACGATGCCGGCGCAGTAGCTGACAAGATAGGCCGCTTGGTAATGGATGAAGCGCAGCAGCACCCAGTAAAGGACCAACGTTGCCCCCGTGTTCAGTGCACCGCCCACCAGGAACCGCAGGACCAGCACATGAAATGCAGGGCGCGCCGGTTCCGGTGGCGTGGGGGGGCGTGTACCGCGGGAATCAACCTGCGGCATTGGCCAGAGACTTGAACTCGGTGTAGTCGCGGATGTATTCGTCCGAATCGTAGGGCTCGGAAGCGAACACAAGCAGCACCGCGTCTTTGGAATACTTGTACTGCGTACCCCAGATCATCGGTGGCAGATGGATGCCCTGGTCAGGCGAGTTCAGCTCCACATCGATGCGACGGCTGCCGTCATCGGCCAGCACCCGGACCGAGCCCGAGACACAGACCAGGAACTGGTGGCAGCGCTTGTGGGCGTGCTCACCACGGGTTTCCTGGGTGGGAACGCCGTACACGAGGAAATAGCGCTTGGCATGGAACGGCAGGAAGCTGTCGAAGTCGCCTACCGACAGCGAGCCGCGCATGTCCACGAAGCTGGGCATGCGGTAGAGCTTCACGCCCGGCACCACGGTGTCGGAAACACCCTGCTTGCCCGCATCGGTGGCCGCTGCCGTCCCTTCCTTGTCCGACACGTAACCCACGATGCGCGCGGGGTTGCCGACCACTATCGCGTTCGGTGGCACCGAACGGGTCACCACGGCGCCCGCGCCGATCATCGCGCCGCTGCCGATGGTGGTGCCGGCCAGAATGGTGGCATTGGCACCGATGGAGGCGCCCGATTCCACCACGGTCCCGAGGAACTTTTCCGGATAGACCTTGCTGCGCGGGAACAGGTCGTTGGTGAAGGTGGCATTGGGGCCGATGAACACGTCATCATCCAGTCGCACGCCATCCCACAGTTGCACGCCGCACTTCACCGTGACCCGGTCACCGACCACCACGTCGCCTTCGATGAAGACACCATCGCAGATGTTGCACTCGCGTCCGATACGCGCACCCGGCAGCACGTGTGCGAATGCCCAGATGCGGCTGCCCTCACCGATCTGATCGCTCTCGCAGAGGGCATTGGGATGGACATAGTGGCTCACGGGAGCTCCTTCTCGAAAAGGTCGACGGATTGCAGGATGGAAAGCGGGCGAGCCTTGGTGTTCTCGAAGGCATGCCAGGCGTAGGTGCCGACGATGCCCAGCCCGAGGGAGTTGAGCGCGCCGAAGAAGAGGATGGTCAGCATGGTGCCGGCGTAACCGGGCACCGCGACTAGCCCGGACAGTTTGGCTGCCAGTACCAGCACACCGAGCAGGGCCGTGAACACAAGCGCCACCAGCCCTAGCGCGGTCAGCATGCGCACGGGCAGGTCGGTGAAGGCGAAGACGCTGTCGGACAGGTAGCGCAGTTTCTTGCGCAGCGTCCAGCCGCTCTTGCCGTGCTGCCGCTCGCGCCGCTGGTAGCTGACGAACGCGCGCTTGCCGCCCAGCCAGAACAGCTGCGCCAGCAGGCTGGAATGGGCTTCGTTGAGCCTCAGCAGGCGTTCGCGGAAGTCACGGCTGACCGCGAAGATGTCCACGCCCCCCTTGGGAATGTCCT
Organism: Stenotrophomonas sp. Sm2128; assembly: GCF_030985535.1. Classification (NCBI taxonomy): domain Bacteria; kingdom Pseudomonadati; phylum Pseudomonadota; class Gammaproteobacteria; order Lysobacterales; family Lysobacteraceae; genus Stenotrophomonas; species Stenotrophomonas sp. Sm2128. The sequence continues at coordinate 21,153 of NZ_JAPTFQ010000032.1, read as the reverse complement.
TGATCACCAGACGGCGATAGACCTCCCAGAACAGGGTGGACGCCAGCTTGGAACCCATCGGGTCGTTGCGGGCCTCACGCACGCCGAAGGCGACGTCGTAGGTGTCCTGCACGTACTGCTTCCAGAAATTGATCACCAGCTCCGGCGGCTCCTGCAGATCCGCCGCCATCACGGCGGTCAGGTCGCTGCGGCTGAGCTCCAGCCCGGCGCGGATCGCGGGGAACGCACCGAAATTGCGGGTCAGGCTCGCCAGCTGCGCGCGGAACGTACAGCCGGGCAGCTTTTCGCGCAGCAGTGCGTAGCTGCGGTCGGGGCTGCCGTCGACGACGAAGATGGCCTCGAAGCTGCCTTCGACCGAGCTTGCGATGTACTCCACGGCATGCAGCAGGTCGTCGATCGATCCCTCGTTGCCGTAGATGGGGACGACCAGCGCGAGCGAAGGCGCCATGGCCGTCAGTACCGGTTGCACGCGGCGATGACCGTGTCGACTTCCGCGTCGGTCAGCTCCGGGAAGCAGGGCAGGGTCAGCACCTGCGCCGCATCGGCTTCGGTATGCGGCAGCGAGACGGCGTCGAAGCGGCCCTGGTGGCAGGGCTGGCGGTGATCGCACAGCGGGTAGTGCACCTCGGTCTGCACGCCGGCCGCCTGCAGGTGGGCCCGCAGCGCATTACGGTTGTCGCAGCGGACCACGTACAGATGTGCGACGTGCTCGTTGCCGACGGTGCCGATGTGGCGCACCCGATCAGAACGCAGGCCGGCGGCATAGCGGTTGGCGATGTCGCGCCGGCGCTGGTTCCAGCCATCGAGCAGCGGCAGCATGTGGCGCAGCAGGGCGGCCTGCAGTTCGTCCAGGCGGCTGTTGCGCCCGCCCGCCAGGCTGTTGGTGTACTTGGCCGTCCAGCCGTACTGGCGCAACTGGGTGGCGCGCAGCGCCAGCGCCTCGTCGGAGGTCACGATGGCGCCACCGTCGCCCAGTGCGCCCAGGTTCTTGGTCGGATAGAAGCTGAACGAGGCGATGTCACCGAAACTGCCGGCCCGGTGCCCGCCGCGCTCGGCACCATGGGCCTGCGCGCAGTCTTCCAGCACCTTGATGCCGCGGTCGTGGCACAGGGCGACGATCTCCTCGATCTGGGCCAACTTGCCGTACAGGTGGGTCACGATGACCACCTTGGGCAGCGGCGCGCTGTCCAGCACCGCCTTCAGCGCGGCAACGGACATCAGCCCATCATCGGCATTCGTATCGACGAATACCGGGGTGGCATCGCAGGCAAGGACCGCACTGGTGCCATACATCGCCGCGTTGGCGACCACTGCCACACGATCGCCGGTGCCCACCTCCAGGGCCTTGAGCGAGAGCTCGAGCGCGTCGGTGCCATTGGCAACGCTGATGCAGTGCGCCGCACCGCAGTAACGGGCGAATTCCTGCTCGAACGCCTTCACGTTCGGGCCCAGCACGTAGTAGCCGCTGGCGATGACGGTGCCGGCAAGTGACGACAGCGCGTCCTGCAACGGTGCAATGTGACGGGAAAGGGAGTTGACGGGAATCAGGGCGTCCATGGAGTCCGCAGGCAGGCAAGCAGGGGAAGGAAGGGCGGGCACTTACTGCGCACGGCCGTACTGGTCTTCAAAACGTACGATGTCGTCCTCGCCCAGGTAGCTGCCGGACTGCACTTCGATCAGCTCCAGCGGCAGCTTCCCCGGATTCTTGAGGCGGTGGGTGACGCCCAGGGGAATGTACGTGCTCTGGTTCTCGGTCAGCAGGATCACCTCCTCGCCGCGGGTCACCTCGGCGGTGCCGCTGACCACGATCCAGTGCTCTGCGCGGTGATGGTGCATCTGCAGGCTGAGGGTGGCGCCGGGCTTGACCGTGATGCGCTTGACCTGGAAGCGGGCGCCATTGTCGATCGAATCGTAGGCGCCCCAGGGGCGGTAGACCTTGCGGTGGGCGGCCGCTTCGCTGCGGCCATCACGCTTGATCTGGCCGACGATCTCCTTGACGTCCTGCACGCGGTCCTTGTGGCCCACGAACACGGCATCATCGGTTTCCACCACGACCACGTCCTGCAGGCCAACCATCGTGATCAGGCGGGTGCCGTAGGCGTAGCTGTCCTTGCAGTCCAGCGCGATCACATCGCCATGGCAGGCATTGCCATCGGCATCCTTGTCCGACACTTCCCACAGCGCCGACCACGAGCCCACGTCGTTCCATTCGGCATCGAGCGGCACCACGGCGGCATCGGCGGTCTTTTCCATCACGGCATAGTCGATGGAATCGTTTGGGCTGGCGGCGAAGGCCTCGGCATCCAGACGGATGAAGTCGTTGTCGCGCGCGGCCTTGTCCAGCGCGGTGCGGCAGGCGGCCAGGATGGCCGGCTGCAGCGCTTCGAGCTCCTTCAGGTAGCGCGAGGCCTTGAACAGGAACATGCCGCTGTTCCAGTAGTACTCGCCGGAGGCGACGTACGTCTCGGCGGTGGCCAGGTCGGGCTTCTCGACAAAACGATCGACCGCGTGCACGCCGTCGCCGGCGCTGGCCTTGATGTAGCCGTAGCCGGTTTCCGGGGCGGTCGGCACGATACCGAAGGTCACCAGCTTGCCGGCCTCGGCGGCCACGGCGGCCTGCTTCACGGCGGCATGGAACGCCGCTTCCTTGCGCACCACATGGTCGGACGGCAGCACCAGTAGCAGCGCATCATCGCCGTTGGCCAGCGCCTGCAGGGCGGCGATGGCGATGGCCGGGGCAGTGTTGCGGCCAATCGGTTCCAGAATCAGTGCCTGCGGCACGACCTTGCACTCACGCAGCTGCTCGGCCGCCATGAAGCGGTGCTCCTGGTTGGCCACCACGATCGGTGCGGCGCCGGCAATCGACGCCACGCGCTTCCAGGTGGCCTGCAGCATGGTGTCCTCGCCGACCAGCGGCAGGAACTGCTTCGGATAGGCCTCGCGCGACAGCGGCCACAGGCGCGTGCCGGAGCCGCCGGAGAGGATGACGGGAACGATGGGGAGCATGGGGATCCTTCCTTACTTAATGTTGGGGTGCGCTGCCGCCGATCAGGGCGGTCAGTTCTTCAGTGCGTTGCGCCAGAAGTGTGGCGTCACCCCGGGTTTCGATGTTCAGGCGAAGCAGCGGCTCGGTGTTGGAGCTGCGCAGGTTGAAGCGCCACTGCGGGAACTCGGCGCTGACGCCATCGGTGTGATCCAGGGCCGGGGTGTCCTTCTGGAAATGGGCGAGAACACGCGCGATCGTGGCCTTGGCATCGTCCACGCGGAAGTTGATCTCGCCGCTGCACGGGAACGCCTGCATGCGGTCGGCCACGAGTTCGCCCAACGACTTGCCGGTGCTGGAGACCAGCTGGGCGATCAGCAGCCAGGGGATCATGCCGGAGTCGCAGTAGGCGAACTCGCGGAAATAGTGGTGCGCACTCATTTCGCCGCCGTAGATCGCGTCTTCGGCGCGCATGCGCTCCTTGATGAAGGCGTGCCCGGTCTTGCTCATGATCGGTACGCCGCCGGCCTGCTCGACCATTTCCACGGTGTTCCAGGTCAGGCGCGGGTCGTGGATGACCTTGCCGCCGGGCTGGCGGGCGAGCAGGGCGGTGGCCAGCAGGCCGACCAGGTAGTAGCCCTCGATGAAGTTGCCGTCGGCATCGAAGAAGAAGCAACGATCGAAATCGCCGTCCCAGGCGATGCCGAAGTCCGCGCCATGCGCGCGCACGGCATCGCGCGTGGCCGCGCGGTTTTCCGGTAGCAGCGGGTTGGGGATGCCGTTCGGGAAACTGCCGTCGGCTTCATGCTGGATGCGGATGAATTCGAACGGCAGGTGTGGAGCCAGCTGGTCGATGACCAGTCCCGCGCCGCCATTGCCCGGGTTGGTGACGATCTTCAGCGGCTTCAGGTCGGCCACGTCGATGTAGCCGAGCAGGTGCTGGATATACGCCGATTTGTCGGCATCCTCCGTCACCGTGCCGGTGCCGTTGCCCAGCGGGGCGTCGGAGGCAGCGAAATCGCGGATATCGAACAGGCCGGTGTCACCGCTGATCGGCTTGGCGCCTTCGCGGACCAGCTTCATGCCGTTGTAATCCATCGGATTGTGGCTGGCCGTGACCATGATGCCGCCGGCCGCCTTGCGGTGGAAGGTCTGGAAATACACTTCCTCGGTGCCGCACAGGCCGATATCGATGACATCGCGACCGCTGGCCTTGATGCCTTCGATGGCCGCCTGCATGAGCTCGGGGCTGCTCAGCCGGATGTCGTGCCCGACGATGACGGGACCGGGACCGAGCAAGGTTGCGGTACCCGCTCCGATGCGTCGGGCCAGCGAGGCGTCGAGTTCATCCGGCACACGGCCACGGATGTCATAGGCCTTGAAACTCGGAAGCGTCATCAATGCGGTCCTTACGGGGGTGACCGCCGATTATAGCGACAGGCTCCGCAAAGGCGGGTGATCCTGTCCAGCATCCTTGCCGGTCGAGAAAAAGGGGGGGATCGCATAACCTCTTGATTATGCGATTCCTTTGCGCGGTGATCAGCCCAGCGCCTGTTCCAGCTGCGGCAGAATCGTGAACAGGTCCCCCACCAGGCCGATATCGGCGATCTCGAAGATCGGCGCATCGCCGTCCTTGTTGATGGCGACAATCGTGCCGGCGTCCTTGATGCCGGTCAGGTGCTGGATGGCACCGCTGATACCCACGGCGACGTACAGCTCCGGTGCGATGATCTTGCCGGTCTGGCCGACCTGCAGCTCATTGGGCACGTAGCCGGCGTCCACGGCGGCGCGCGAGGCACCCACGGCGGCACCGAGCTTGTCGGCCAGTTGGTAGATCACCTTGAAGTTCTCTTCCGAGCCGACGCCACGGCCGCCGGAGACCACGCGCTTGGCGCTCTGCAGGTCCGGGCGGTCGCTGCTGGCCGCGGCCAGGCCGACGAAACGGGTGTGGGCCGGCAGGGCCGCATCCACGCTCAGTGCTTCAACGCTGGCGCTGCCGCCCTGGGCGGCTTCCGGCCAGGAGGCGGTGCGCACGGTGGCGACCACGGTCTGGTCGGCCGGTGCTTCGACGGTGATGATGGCGTTGCCGGCGTAGATCGGGCGCTTGAAGGTATGGCTGCCTTCCACGGCCATCAGGTCCGAGACCTGCGCCACGCCCAGCAGGGCGGCCACGCACGGCATCAGGTCCTTGCCGAAGGTGGTGGACGGGCCGAACACATGGCTGTAGCCGGCGGCGGCCTTGGCGATCTGCGGGGCCAGCACCTGCGCCACCGGGTGTGCGTTGGCGGCATTGGCTACGGTCAGCACCTTGGCCACACCCGTGATCTTCGCCGCTTCGGCCGCGGCGGCGGCCGGGTCGGCGGCCAGCACCAGCACGTCGATCTGCGCGCCGCTGATCGCAGCGGCCGCACTGACCGTCTTGGCGGTGGCGGCGTTGAGCTTGCCGTCGTGGTGTTCTGCGATGACGAGAACCTTGCTCATTACAGCAACCCCTTCTGCTTGAGTGCGGCCACCAGTTCGGCGGCGTCCTTGACCATCACGCCCTTGCTGCGCTTGGACGGCGCGGCGTAGTGGGTGGTCTTCAGGGTATCGGCGGCTTCAACGCCCAGCTCGGCCAGCTGCAGGGTTTCCAGCGGCTTGGCCTTGGCCTTCATGATGTCCGGCAGCTTGATGAAGCGCGGCTCGTTCAGGCGCAGGTCGGTGGTGACCAAGGCCGGCAGGTCCACTTCCAGCGTTTCCAGGCCGGCGTCGACTTCGCGCACCACGGTGGCCTTGCCATCGGCGATGTCCAGCTTGCTGGCGAAGGTGGCCTGCGGGCGGCCCCAGATCGTGGCCAGCATCTGGCCGGTCTGGTTGGCGTCGTCGTCAATGGCCTGCTTGCCGAGGATGACCAGCTCCGGCTGTTCCTTCTCGATCAGCTTGAGCAGGGCGCGGGCGGCGGTCAGCGGCTGGATGGCCTGGTCGGTGACCACATGGATGGCGCGGTTGGCGCCCATGGCCAGGCCGTTGCGCAGGTGGGCCTGGGCGTCGGCCGGGGCGATCGTGGCAACCACCACTTCGCTGGCGATGCCCTTGTCGCGCAGGCGCAGGGCTTCTTCCAGGGCGATTTCATCGAACGGATTGGGGGACAGCTTGACGCCGTCGGTGACCACGCCGGAACCGTCCGGCTTGACCTGAATGCGGACGTTGTAGTCCACCACGCGCTTGTACGCGACGAGGATTTTCATCTGGTACGGGGTCCTTCAGTAACAGGGAGAACGTCCGGTCCTGCAACAGCAACCGGTTCGGGGGTGGGACCCCGATTCTAACTGGCCTTGATCGGCCATGCGAATGCGTATGGTTATGTTGCGATGCGACAGAAATGCGCCCGCGGCCGGGTTTCGTTCACCTGCCAAAGGGCGTCGTGAAGGCGGCCGCACTGTATGCTGTGCCGCTGTGTCGAGGCGCCTGCGGGCGCTTCACCGAAGACTTCACGATCAGGAGAACAGGTAGTGCCCACATGGCTTGTCACCGGCGGCGCCGGGTTCATTGGCGGTAACTTCGTTCTCGAAGCGGTTGCCCGCGGTATCAAGGTGGTCAACCTCGACGCGTTGACCTATGCCGGCAACCTGACCACCCTGGCCAGCCTGGACGGCAATCCCGACCACGTGTTCGTGCAGGGCGACATCGGCGACCGCGCGCTGGTGACGCGGCTGCTGGCTGAGCACCAGCCTGAGGCGGTGCTGAATTTCGCTGCCGAAAGCCATGTGGATCGCTCGATCGATGGCCCGGGGGCGTTCATCCAGACCAACGTGGTCGGCACCCTGGGCCTGCTCGAAGCCGTCCGCGATTACTGGAAGGGCCTGCCGGCCGGGCAGGGCGTGGCGTTCCGCTTCCTGCACGTGTCCACCGACGAGGTGTACGGCACCCTCGGCGAGACCGGCAAGTTCAGTGAAACCACCCCGTATGCGCCCAATTCGCCGTATTCGGCGTCCAAGGCCGCGTCGGACCATCTGGTACGGGCGTTCCACCACACCTACGGGCTGCCGGTGCTGACCACCAACTGCTCCAACAACTACGGCCCGTACCACTTCCCCGAGAAGCTCATTCCGCTGGTGATCGCCAAGGCGCTGGCCGGCGAGCCGCTGCCGGTCTACGGCGACGGCAAGCAGGTGCGCGACTGGCTGTTCGTGACCGACCACTGCGAAGCGATCCGCACCGTGCTGGCCAAGGGCCAGGTGGGTGAGACCTACAACGTGGGCGGCAACTCGGAAAAGCAGAACATCGAGGTGGTGCAGGCCATCTGCGCGCTGCTCGATGCGCGCCGCCCGCGCGCCGATGGCCAGCCGCGCAGCAGCCAGATCACCTACGTCGCCGATCGGCCGGGCCACGACCGCCGTTACGCGATCGATGCCTCCAAACTGAAGAACGACCTGGGCTGGGAGCCGGCCTATACCTTCGAGCAGGGCATCGCCTTCACCGTCGACTGGTACCTGGACAACCAAGACTGGGTCAACGGCGTGCTGGACGGCAGCTACCGTCTGCAGCGCATCGGCACTGCGGCCTGAACCCTGGAGACGAAATGACACAGCGTAAAGGCATCATCCTCGCCGGCGGCTCCGGAACCCGGCTGTATCCGATCACCAAGGGCGTCAGCAAGCAGCTGCTGCCGGTGTACGACAAGCCGATGATCTATTACCCGCTCAGCGTGTTGATGCTGGCGGGGATCCGCGAGGTGCTGATCGTCAACACCCCGCACGAACAGGCGCTGTTCCAGCAGTTGCTGGGCGACGGCTCGCAGTGGGGCATGGACATCCAGTATGCGGTGCAGCCGAGCCCCGATGGCCTGGCCCAGGCCTATCTGATCGGCCGCGATTTCGTGGCCGGCAAGCCGAGTTGCCTGGTGCTGGGTGACAACATCTTCCATGGACACGGTTTGAGTGACATGCTCCGTCGCGCCGATGAGCGCGATCAGGGGGCGACCGTATTCGGCTACTGGGTCAATGATCCGGAACGTTATGGCGTGGCCGAGTTCGACAGTAGCGGCAAGGTCATCGACTTGGTCGAAAAGCCGGCGAATCCGCGTTCGAACTATGCAGTGACGGGCCTGTACTTCTACGACGGCAATGCCAGCGATTACGCTGCCGAGCTGACGCCGTCGCCGCGGGGCGAGTTGGAGATCACCGATCTCAACAAGCGTTACCTTGATGAGCACAGCCTGCATTTGGAGGCGCTGGGGCGAGGCTATGCGTGGCTGGACACCGGTACACACCAATCGCTTCTGGAAGCGTCGAATTTCATCGAGACCATCCAGACCCGCCAGGGCCTGCAGGTCTGCTGCCCGGAGGAGATCGCCTTCGGCAAGGGCTGGATCAGCGCCGCGCAGCTTGAAGCGCTGGCTGCGCCATTGGCCAAGAACGCCTACGGGCAATACCTGAAGAAGCTGCTGCAGCGGGGCCTCGTGCCGTGAAGGTGGTTGAGACAAGGCTGCAAGGTTGCAAGATCCTCGAGCCGGCGGTGTTTGGCGACGCGCGCGGGTACTTCTTTGAATCCTGGAATGCGGGCCGATTTGCCGAGCATGGCCTGCCGGCTGCATTCGTGCAGAGCAACATATCTTCCTCCTCCAGGGGCGTGCTGCGCGGGCTGCACTACCAATGGCCGCGTTCGCAGGGAAAGCTGGTGACCGTACTGGAGGGTGAGGTTTACGACGTGGCCGTGGACATTCGCCGCGGTTCGCCCACGTTCGGCCAGTGGGAAGCGCTGGTGCTGAGCGCGGAGAACCGCAGGCAGTTCTGGATTCCGGAGGGCTTCGCACATGGTTTCGCGGTGCTCTCCGAGACCGCGCTGTTCCATTACCTGTGCACCGATGTCTACGTGAAGGAAGCCGACGCCGCGGTGCGTTGGAACGACGCTGACATCGCCGTGGACTGGCCGGTCAGTGCACCGACCCTGTCTGCCAAGGACGAGAACGCGCCTTTCCTGAAGGACATCGATGAAGACCGCCTGCCGGTCTACAGTCCGTGACCATTCTGCTGTTCGGCGCCAACGGCCAAGTCGGCCAGGAGCTGCTGCGCGCGCTGGCACCGCTCGGCAAGGTGATCGCGACCACCCGCAGCGGTGTCCTGCCCGATGGCAGCGCCTGCGAAACCGCTGATTTCGGCCAGCCCGTCAGTCTGCCGGCGCTGCTGGACCGTCTTCAGCCGTCGGTGGTGGTGAATGCTGCGGCCTATACCGCCGTTGATCGTGCCGAGCAGGACGTGGAAGCTGCGTTTGCGGCCAACGCGCAGGCGCCGGGCGTGATCGCATGCTGGTGTGCGGCGCATGGCGTGCCGTTCGTGCATTACTCCACCGATTATGTGTTCGATGGACAGGGTACTGCCCCGTACCGTGAGGACGAACCGACCGCGCCGCTGGGTGTCTACGGCACCAGCAAGCGTGATGGTGAGGACGCCGTACGGGCAGCGGCAGGACGTCACCTGATCTTCCGCACGGCATGGGTGTATGCCTCGCATGGTGCGAATTTCCTGCGCACCATGCTGCGTCTAGGCGCCGAGCGAGAGCAGCTGCGCGTGGTGGCTGACCAGGTGGGTACGCCGACGCCGGCGGCGCTGATCGCCGATGTCACCGCGCAGGCACTGCAGCACCCGGGGCAGTTGTCGGGCACCTGGCACCTGACCGCCAGTGGCCAGACCAGCTGGCATGGCTTTGCCGAGGCGATTTTTGCCGAGGCGCTGGCGACGGGCGTATTGCCGAAGGTGCCCGCCGTCGAGGCGATTCCCAGCTCCGAGTATCCGACGCCGGCCAAGCGTCCGACCTGGTCGGTGCTGGACAACCGTCGGTTGCAGCAGGATTTCGGCATCGTGCTGCCATCCTGGCAGGACGGGTTGAAGAGGGTAATGTCGGAGTTGATTCCGGCCAACGGCTGAGCCCGTGCTGTGCATGCAGGTTCGGAGATGTTGGAAGGCAAAATTCGCGCTTGGCCGGGCAGGTCAGGGCCGCTGTCCCCGTCGATCGGACGCTCCTCACCAAGCCAGCAAAAACAGCTGGAGCCATTCAGACTGCGGCTTTTTTGCTCCAGCCGAACAGGTCTGATTCTACGTTCCTCTGCGGGTGTTGGACGGCCGGCCCGGCCTGCGGGTACGTCTGGCCGGCAGGCCCGGCAGTGGCGCCAGCAGTGCCTGCACGTCTTCTTCGCTGAAGCGCGGCCCGGCGCTGCCACCGCCTTCGAGAATCGATTCGGCCAGCAGGGCCTTGCGCTCCTGCAGCTCGGCAATCCGCTCTTCGATGCTGCCTGCAGCGATCAACCGGTAGACGAACACCGGCTGCTGCTGGCCGATCCGGTGAGCGCGGTCACTGGCCTGGTTTTCGGCGGCGGGATTCCACCAGGGATCGAAATGGATGACGGTGTCGGCCGCGGTCAGGTTCAACCCCACGCCACCTGCCTTGAGGCTGATCAGGAACACCGGGATTTCACCCTGCATGAAACGCTGCACCGGCGTGGCCCGGTCCTGGGTATCACCGGTCAGGGTCACATAGGCCAGTCCCAGATCGTCCAGCGCCTGCGCGATCAGCGACAGCATGCCGGTGAACTGCGAGAACACCAGGATGCGACGACCTTCCTCGACCATCGGCGGCAGCATCTCGCGCAACAGATCCAGTTTGGCCGAGCCTGCAGCCCGTGCCGGTGCGTTGCCCGGCAGCAGGCGCGGATCGCAGCAGACCTGGCGCAGTTTCAGCAATGCATCCAGCACCACGATATGGCTGCGCGCCAGCCCGCTGCCGCTGATGGCCTCGCGCACCTGCTTTTCCATTGCCGCACGCACGGTTTCATAGAGATCACGCTGGCCGCCCTCCATTTCGACCGTACGGGTAATGAGGGTCTTGGGCGGAAGCTCCGACGCGACCTGGTCCTTGCGTCGGCGCAGGATGAACGGGCGCAACCGCTGCGCCAGCAGCTGGCCACGGCGATGGTCGCTGCCGCGTTCGATGGGGTGGCGCCAATGCTGGTTGAACTGCTTCTCGGTGCCGAGCAGGCCGGGCAGCAGGAAATCGAACTGCGTCCACAGTTCGCCCAGGTGGTTTTCCAGCGGCGTGCCGGTCAGACACAGGCGATGGCGGGCCTGCAACGTGCGCAGGGTGACGGCAGCGCGTGATTTCGGATTCTTCACCTGCTGGGCTTCATCCAGAATCAGCAGATGGTAGGCATAGGCCTGCAGCGCCTGCTCGTCGCGCCACAGCAGGGGGTACGTGGTCAGTACAAGATCGTGTTCGGGGATGGCCTCGAACAGCGCTTCACGTGCCGGTCCATGCAGGGTCAGCACACGCAGGGCAGGGGTGAAGCGTGCCGCTTCGCTCTGCCAGTTGTGCAGCAGCGAGGTCGGCACCACCAGCAGCGCCGGCTGGTCCAGGCGGCCACTTTCCTTCTCGACCAGCAGATGCGCCAGGGTCTGCAGAGTCTTGCCCAGCCCCATGTCATCGGCCAGTACGCCGCCCAAGCCCTGCTGGCGCAGGTACTGCAGCCACGACAGGCCCTCGAGCTGATAGGGGCGGAGCGTTGCCTCCAGCCCTGCCGGCGGCGGTACTTCGCTCGGTGCGGGTACCTGCATCAGCCGCTGCACGAGCGCCTGGGTATCCTTGCGGCCACGGAACTGCAGGCGCGCAGTGTCCTGCAGCGCCTGCAGGCGGCCACGGTCAAGCGCAGACAGGCGCAGCGGCGCGCCACGCTGGGCAAACAGGTCCGCCAACAGGGCCATGATCGGCTTGAGTCGTGCGGCCCGCAGTGCCAGGCGCGTGTTGTCGCCCGTCGTCAACAGGATGTTCTCGTCGTCGCCGATGTCATCCAGCTGGCCACGCATCCAGCGAGGGTCGGCCTGCAGCACCTGCTGCAGCAGCGGAACCATCGACACATCGCGGCCTTCCACCTGGATGTCCAGGCCCAGGTTGAACCAGCCCGCGTCTTCCGGGTCTGACTGGACGTCCAGGTCGATCTCCTCCACCCGGGTGATGCGATGGCGGAAATCCTCGTCCGCCTCCACCTTCCAGCCCAAGGCTTCCAGGCGCTGCACGTCGTCCAGCAGGAACCGTGTCCAGTCATGGGTACGCAGCTGGAACTGCGGGCCGGCGCCTTCCAGTGGCGCCCGCGGAGCCGTGTCGCGATGCAAGCCCACCGTGCGCAGCTCGGCCTCGCGCCGTGATTCCTCACCCAGGTCGCGGGGCAGCATTGCGAGCTGGCCCTCCGGATCGTGGGCGAACAGGCTCGGATCGTCCAGGAACCGCACGTGCTCGTCGTACTCGAAGGCCACGGTTGCGATATCGGCCCATTGCGAAGGGTCGCGGGGGCCGAGCCACGGCGGCCGAAATTTGATCGTATGCAGGCGCAGCACGGGGGTCATGGCGCTGATCTGCAGCGTAGGCAGTGTGTCGCCTGCACCGGGGCGCGGCAGCGCGGGGTCGATCTGTTGCAGCAGTTGCGCCACGATCGGTTCCTCATCGGGGAGCAGGTGGGGAAGGGCGAGGAACGCGTCCGCGTCCTCCGGCTTGACGTCCAGCAGGAGAAGGCCGACTTCACCGGAGACCGGATCCAGGTAACCGGCACTAGATCCCAGTACGAGGCCGTCCGCATCGCCTTCCACGCTCAGTGCCGGCGCCAGCAGCAACCTGCCGTGAGTCGTCTCTGCGCTCCACCCCAACGTACCGCGACGTGGTGCGCCGGGCCTGGCCGGCACGCGATCATGCATGCCACATGACACCCAGCCATGCCCGCTGGACACGATCGACTGCAGGATCGTGCCGACGTCGAACCACTCCGGCGGTTTTACCGACTGATGCAGGGCCCACAGCTGCGCCACCGCGGCCAGGTCGGCCTGCGTCAGGTAGGCGGGCGGTTCCAGCAACAGCTGAGGGGTGATGTCCTGCCACTTGTCGAACTCGATCGTATCGTCGAGGGCGTATTTGACGCGGCGGAGCAGGATGGAAGGCCGGTGATTGAACGTGGACAGCTCGAAGATGATGCCGTTTCTACGTGACCGGGGAGGCTGGGCTCTGACGGACTGCCAGCGTGACAGCTGTTCCAGCAGTTCGCGGCGTGGCGACTGGACCGGTTCGTGCTCCGACGCTGGATCGTCATCGCCCAGGTCTGCTGCGTCCAGCATGTGGGCGACCAGCACTGCCGCCACGTGCTTGCAGTGATGGCCGACAGGGCACGAGCATTCACTTTGCAGGCGGCTGCGAGGATGGCGCAGGCTGGCTTCCAGATCGATTTCCACCCGGTAGGGATATCTGGCCGAGCCTTTCACTTCGGCGATGAGCATTCCACTGGTCAGATGCATGTTGCGGACACCGGACAGGCAACGTTCGCTCTTTTCCAGTGTCCACGCGTCCATCCAGCGGAGCAGGTCTTCTTCGGTGTAGGTCTGGGCCATCAACGAGGGTGGGCCGGGCATGGGGCCGGCCATGGCAGGGGAACCGGGCATTCTACGGAACCCAGTGCGATGCCCGTGCAATGCTGCGGCGCATCCAGGCCCTTCGCCGCCCTCCAGCTAGAATGCGGTCATCCTCAACGTGCAGGGTAGTACAGCAATGCAGCAATCGACTTCCACCGGCAAGCGCAGCAAGCGCTTCGCCAGTGCGGCGGAGGCCCTGCAAGGGGTGGTCGCCGATGGCCAGACGCTGGCCGTGGGCGGCTTCGGCCTGTGTGGCATTCCCGAGGCATTGATCGCCGCGCTGCGCGACAGTGGTGCCAAGGGCCTGACCGTGATCTCCAACAATGCCGGCGTTGATGGTTTCGGCCTCGGCCAACTGCTGGAAACCCGGCAGATCAAGAAGATGATTTCGTCCTACGTGGGTGAGAACAAGGAGTTCGAGCGGCAGTTCCTGGCCGGCGAGCTCGAGCTGGAATTCAACCCGCAAGGCACCCTGGCCGAGCGCTTGCGTGCCGGCGGTGCGGGTATTCCGGCGTTCTTCACCGCCACCGGCTATGGCACGGTGGTGGCCGAAGGCAAGGAAACCCGCGAGTTCGACGGCAAGCACTACGTGATGGAAACCGCGCTGCGCGCCGACGTGGCGCTGGTCAAGGCGTGGAAGGCCGACGAGGCCGGCAACCTGGTGTTCCGCAAGACCGCTCGGAATTTCAACCCGACCTGTGCGATGGCCGGCAAGGTCTGCATCGCCGAGGTCGAGGAGATCGTGCCGGTTGGCGCCATCGATCCGGACCAGGTGCACCTGCCGGGCATCTACGTGCACCGCATCGTGCACAACGCGCATCCTGAAAAACGCATCGAACAGCGCACCATCCGCGCGGAGGGCAACTGACATGGCGTGGACCCGTGACGAGATGGCGGCACGCGCCGCCCGCGAACTGACCGATGGTGCGTACGTGAACCTGGGCATCGGCCTGCCGACACTGGTCGCCAACCACATCCCTGAAGGCGTGGACGTGTGGCTGCAGTCGGAGAACGGCCTGCTCGGTATCGGCCCGTTCCCGACCGACGCGGAAGTGGACGCCGACCTGATCAATGCCGGCAAGCAGACCGTCACCGCGCGTGCCGGTGCCAGCTACTTCGGCAGCCACGACAGCTTCGCGATGATCCGCGGCGGCCACGTCAACCTGGCCATCCTCGGGGCCATGCAGGTCACCGACAAGGGCGACCTGGCCAACTGGATGGTGCCCGGCAAGATGGTCAAGGGCATGGGCGGCGCGATGGACCTGGTGGCCGGCGTGCAGCGCGTGGTGGTGCTGATGGAGCACACCGCCAAGAACGGCGAGCACAAGATCCTGGCCGAATGCACGCTGCCGCTGACCGGCGTCGGCGTGGTCGACCGCATCATCACCGACCTGGCCGTGTTTGACGTCACCGATGCTGGTCTGGTGCTGGTAGAAGCGGCGCCGGGTGTCAGCGATGACGAACTGAAGGAAAAAACGGGCGTGGCGTTCGCGCGCCGCTGACGTTCCGGGGCGGCCTTCGGTCGCCCCCCCTTTCCCTTGGGGCGCCCATGCTGTTCCCCCACGACCTTCCCGATGCCGACGTCCGCCACCTCCCGGCCTGGCTGTCTCCCGCCGAGGCCGATGCCTTGCAGCGCGATCTGCAAGCCGGCGTGCCGTGGGAGGTGCATCGCATCCGCATGTTCGGCAGCTGGGTGGATTCGCCACGGTTGAGCTGCTGGATAGGTGATCCGCAGGCGCGCTATCTCTACTCGGGGGCAGAATTCGTGCCGCACCCGTGGCCGCCGTCCCTGCAGGGCATGCGCGAGCGCCTGCAGGACGATGGCTTCGGCCGCTTCAACAGCGTGCTGCTGAACCGCTATCGCAGCGGCGGCGACTATATGGGCTGGCACAGCGATGACGAACCCGAACTGGGCCCGGCCCCGGTGATCGCCTCGCTGAGCCTGGGCGCGGCACGGCGTTTCCTGCTACGCCGGCGTGATGATCCGGCGCAGAAGACCGAGTACCTGCTCGGCCATGGCGACCTGCTGGTAATGGCCGGGCAGACCCAGCGTTATTACCAGCACGCGTTGCCGAAGATGGCGCGCGTGCAGGGCGAGCGGATCAACCTGACGTTCCGCTGGATTGCGCCGCGCTGATCGATCAGCGCGTGACGGTCGGCTGGTCGGCCTGCCCGCTCACCAGCGTCCAGCCCACCACGTCCTGCGCCAGCTGCTGCAGGCCACGTTCGAAGGCGGCGGTGACGGCCGGCACGTCGGTACTGCCGACCGGCTGTGCCTGGCGGAAGGTACGGTCGGCGACCACGCGCTGGTCGGCGACGTGGATCAGTTTGGCGTTGACCTCGATCACCACCGTCGGCGTGGCCTGGCCTTGGTAGTCCGACTCGAAGCGGCGCACGTCGGTGGACAGCTTGTAGTCGGCGCGGATGCCGGCGGTGCTGCGGGCGACGCCGTGGATGCGTCCGGAATCCTCGAAGCCGCGCAGCAGGGTGTCCTCGATCATGTCGGTGGCCGGCTGGGCCCAGCTGGCGCCCTTGTAGATCTCCAGCTGCGACGGCGTCGGCCGCACGTTGATGCGCGGGCTGTCGACCATGCGCGCGGCGCTGGGCTTGGCCAGCACCAGCTGCCAGCTGGCCTGCGGCCACGCCGGATCGGCCTTCACCTGCACGGCGGGCGAGTACAGCGTCACCGCGGTTTTCTCGCTGCTGCCAAGGATGGAGCAGCCGCCCAGTAGGGTGACCAGCGAAGCGGCCAGCAGCAGGCGCGAAAGGGGCATCGGGCTCATTTGGGTTCGAACTCCTTCGGTGCGTCGCGGCCCAGCAGGTAGCGCGCGGGGTTGTTCTCGAGGCGGTCGCTGACCCGGCGCAGGTCGCGGATCAGGCCGCGCAGTTCGGTCAGCGTCGGGCCCAGCTGGCCGAGGCCATCATTGGCGAAGCTGTTGATCGCGGCGCGGTTCTCGCCAAGGATCGAATCGGCGTTGCCGGCGGCCGAGTCGAGCTTGGCCAGGGTGCCGTCCAGCTTGTCGATGATGCCCGGCAGCTGCTGCACCAGGTTCCTGTCCAGGCGCTCGATGGTGCCGTTGGTGGTCTTCAGCGTGGTGTCCAGGCTGCGGGCGGCATCGCGCGCGCTGAGCAGCAGCGCCTGCGTGCCCTGGTCACGGTCGGCCAGGCCGCCGCTGATCGTTTCCAGGTTGGCCAGTGTGGCGTTGATCGAGGCCACGTTGCGATCGCTGAGGATCTGATCCATGCGCTCGACAATGCGATTGGCGACGTCGGTGATGTTCTGCAGGGCCGACGGCGTGGTCGGGATGATCGGCGCCGGATCCTTGTTGACCGTGGTCAGCGCCGGCGACTGCGGCGTGCCGCCGCTGAGCTGGATGATCGATGGGCCGGTCAGGCTGGTGATCGCCAGCTTGGCACGGGTATCGGTCTTGACCGGGGTGGTCGAGTTCAGGCGGATGCGTGCGACCACCTGGCGCGGGTCGTCCGGCACCAGGTTCAGTTCGATGATCGAACCGACCGCGATGCCGTTGTACTGCACCGGGCTGCCCACCGACAGGCCGGTCACGGCCTCGCGGAACACCACGCGGTATTCCTGCCAGGTGCGGTCGGAGGAGTACTTGGCCGCCCACAGGCCGAAGGCCAGCAGGGCCAGGCCGGTGATCAGGGTGAACGCGCCGATCAGCACGTAGTTGGCTTTGGTTTCCATGGCTCAGGCACTCTCGATCTGTTCGCCGCGCGCGGCACGCGCACGCGGTCCGTGGAAGTATTCCTGGATCCACGGATGATCCAGTTTCTCGATGTCCGGCAGTGGCGCGTTGGCCACCACTTTGCGGTCGGCGATCACCGCCACCCGGTCGCAGATGGCGTACAGCGTGTCCAGGTCGTGGGTGATCAGGAACACGGTCAGCCCAAGCGCCTCCTGCAGGGTCTTGATCAGGCGGTCGAACGCGGCCGCACCGATCGGGTCGAGGCCTGCGGTCGGTTCATCCAGGAACAGCAGCGGCGGGTCCAGCGCCAGCGCGCGGGCCAGGCCGGCGCGCTTGCGCATGCCGCCGGACAACTGCGATGGCAGCTTGTTGATCGCATCGGCGGGAAGGCCGGCCAGCTTCACCTTCAGCAGCGCCAGCTCGTAGTGCCAGCGCTCGGGCAATTCGCGGTGGTGTTCCTTCAAAGGCACCTGCACGTTCTCGCCCACGGTCAGTGAAGAGAACAGGGCGCCGTCCTGGAACAGCACGCCGGTATTGCGTTCGATGTGCAGGCGGCTCTCGGCGTCGTCGGCACGCGCATCGCGGCCCAGCACCTCGATCTGGCCGGCGTCGGGCGTGCGCAGGCCCAGGATCGAGCGCATCAGCACCGACTTGCCGGTGCCCGAGCCACCCACGACGCCCAGGATCTCGCCGCGGCGCACGTCCAGGTCCAGGTCTTCATGCACGGTCTGGCTGCCGAAGCGGTTGACCAGCCCACGCACGCGGATGGCCAGGTCGTGGCCGTCGCCGTCCTGCATGGGTATTTCTTCGGGAGTCGGATGCGTGCTCATGTCACCAGTCCATGTGCATGAACCACAACGCCGCGAAGGCGTCGATGATGATCACCAGCGAGATCGTCTGCACCACGCTGGAGGTGGTGCGTTCACCGACCGACTGCGCCGTGCCTTCCACCTTCAGCCCTTCCAGGCAGCCGATCAGGCCGATCACCAGCGCAAACACCGGCGCCTTCGACAGGCCGACCAGCATGTGCCGCACTTCCATCGTCTCGTGCATGCGCGCGATGTACATCTGCGGCGGGATGTCGAGGTCGAACGCGCCGACAGTGATGCCGCCGGCCAGGCCCGCGATCATCGCGATGAAGGTCAGCAGGGGCAGGGTGACCAGCAGCGCCAGCAGGCGTGGCAGCACCAGCAGGTCGATCGGATCCAGACCCAGCGTGCGCATCGCGTCGATTTCCTCGCGCGCCTTCATCGCGCCGATCTGCGCGGTGAACGCACTGGCGGTGCGGCCGGCCAGCACGATCGCGGTCAGCAGTACCGCGAACTCGCGCAGGAAGGCGATGTTGACCAGCTCGACCACGTAGATCTCGGCGCCGAAGTCGCGCAGGATCGTCGAGCCGAGGAAGGCGATCACCGCGCCGACCAGGTAGGACAGCAGCGCCACCAGCGGTACTGCGTCCAGCCCGACCTGCTCCATCTGGTGCACGGTGGCGGTCAGGCGGAAGCGACGGGGTTCCTTGACCAGGCGTGCTGCCTTGACCAGGTTCTCGCCGAGGAAACTGCACAGCGCCTTGATGTTGTGGCCAGTGGCATGGACGCTGACACCGAGCCGTTCCAGCGCCGCCAGCACGCCGAAATCGCGCTTGGGCCGGGGCCGGTCGTCGGCCACTTCCTCGATGGTGCAGACCAGCGCCTGGTGGTCCGGCCGGAACTGCAACGCGTCCTCGCCAAGGTCGGCGCGATGCGCTACGCGCAGTACCTGCAGCACGCCGGCCGAATCCATCTTCTCGATGCCGGTGGCGTCGATGCCGGTCAGCGTGTCGGGAACGCCGCGCAGGACTTCGGCCGCGGCCAGCGCGGTCTTCAAGGTCCAGGTGCCGGACAGGCGGATCAGGCCCGGGTCATGGGCATCCTGTTCGAGCTGGGGGGCGTGGTTCGGGGTCACTTGGGCCATTCGGGTCGCAGCATAACCGTTCTGTCTGGGGCATCGCGTCGAACCCGGATGAATTTATCCAGTGCGGCCCGGCAGTAGGTAATACTACGGCGCATGTCCGCAGACGCTCACACGATCCCCACGCCCCAGGCCACCTACGCGCAGCGCGTGGCCTTTGTTTCCGAGATCGCCGGACGCCTGCACAGCTACGGCACCACGGCCCAGCGCCTGGAAACGGCAGTGGTGGCACTGGCCCGCCAGCTCGATCTGGATTGTGAACCGTGGTCGAATCCCACCGGTATCATCCTCAGTTTCAGCGACCCGGCACAGGCGATCGGCTCCAGCGACATCACCCGCGTGATCCGCCTGGCACCCGGCGAGAACGACCTGCACAAGCTCAGCGTCGCCGACCATATCGCCGAGGAAGTGGCCAACGGGCGGATGAGCATTGCCCAGGGCCACACCGCGCTGCGCCAGCTGGACAAGGATCCGGGCCGGCGCGGCAAGCTGCGCACCATTCTTTCATTCACCCTCGGCGCGGCCGGCGTGGCTGGCATGTGGAAGCTGCCGTGGCTGGACATCGCCACCGCCGGTGTCATCGGGCTGATGATCGGCCTGCTCGGCATGGTCACCGACCGTCGCCCGGCCACCCGCGAAGCGGCCGAGGCGCTGGCGGCGCTGCTGGCCGGCATGGTCGCAACCCTGGTTGCGTCCTTCGTCGGCGCACTCAACCTCAACACGGTGATCATCGCCTCGCTGGTGGTGTTGCTGCCCGGCATGTCGCTTACCAATGCGGTCAATGAACTCGCCAGCCAGCATTGGGTCTCCGGTACTGCGCGCTTTGCCGGCGCGTTGACCACCATCATGAAGCTCAGCGTGGGCGCGATGATCGCGGTGACCCTGGCCGATGTACTCGGCCTGGACCCGGTGATCCGCGCCACGCGGCCGCAGGGGCCGTGGGTGGAGTGGGGTTCGCTGCTGACCGCGGCATTCGCCTTCGCGATGCTGTTCAAGGCCAACCGGCGCGATTACCCGTGGGTGATCGCAGCCTCGGTGGCGGGTTACGCGATCTCCAAGTTCGGCGGCCATGCCTGGGGCGCGCCGGCCGGCATCTTCCTGTCAGCGATGCTGCTGACCGCCGGTGGCAATCTGTTCGGCCGCCTCGTTGGCCGCCCAGGAGCGATCATCCGCCTGCCCGGCATCATCATGATGGTGCCCGGCAGCACCAGCCTGCGCGGCGTGCTGACCCTGGTCCAGCAGCAGGACGTTGGCGCGGGCCAAAGCGTGTTCCTCACCGTGCTCAACGTGGTGATGGCGCTGGTGGCCGGCCTGCTGTTCGGCAACCTGCTGATGCCGGCGCGCAAAACCCTGTAGGTGTGGACCGTTGGCCCGCACACCGAAGAATGAAAAACGCCGGCTTCCGCCGGCGTTTTTCATTGCATCCCGATCCGGCCTCAGGCCTTCTTGATCAGGAAATCTTCCGGCTTCTTGTTGCCCTTGGCGGTCAGCTCGGCCATCCAACGCGGCTGCTTGCCACGACCGGTCCAGGTTTCCTTGGGGTTGGCCGGGTTGCGGTACTTCGGGGCAACCTTGCCCAGCTTGCGGCCGGCGGTCTTGGACGGTGCCTTGGCTGCCGGGGCGGCTTTGCGCGCGCGCGGTGCCGGGGCGCCGCCGAACAGTTCTTCGATGGTGTAACCCTCGGTCTTGGCCAGCTTGGTCAGCTGGGCCCGGACCTTGGTGATTGGCCGGCGCTTGGCGACGATGGTCTGCTGCTTCTTGGCGGTACGGATCAGGGCGCCCAGCTCGCGTGCCGACAGGCCGGTCAGGTCAATGCTCATTTACGGTTACTCCGGAAACTAAAATGTGGACGGGACGAGCCAGTCCATGGCGTCGCGGGACAGAATAAAGATGAATTAATCACAGCACAAATGCAGGCGGGTCATGGCCTGGCAGCATCCCGGCTGCATTGCGTCGATTTTGACCGGATTATGTCCGCTGCAATATTGCTCAACTGGGCGACAGGCAAAAAAAAAGGTTCTTCTCCCATCTGAGGGGAGAGGCTCACGGCCGACCCGCTAGATTGTGGTTGTCGAGACTACAAACTGGGGCC
>NZ_JAPTFQ010000031.1:0-49688 GCF_030985535.1 Stenotrophomonas sp. Sm2128 | reverse complement strand
CGGGGAGACAGGATTCGAACCTGCGACCTCTACGTCCCGAACGTAGCGCTCTACCAGACTGAGCTACACCCCGAAGGGAGCCGCCTATTCTAGCGATTCACCCCGATGGCGGCAAGGGGTGAATGCTGTTTTCTTCACACTGCCGAAGCAGTGCCACTTCAGGGAACAAAAAAGCCTGGACGACTTCACCAGGCTTCAATGCGACCACCGAAGTGGTCGGGGAGACAGGATTCGAACCTGCGACCTCTACGTCCCGAACGTAGCGCTCTACCAGACTGAGCTACACCCCGAAGGAGCCGCCTAAGATACCGTGTGAAGGCCAAGGCGGCAAGGCTTTTTTACAGCTCAGCGACGATTTTCCTTCTCGATGCGGTTCTGCTCGCGGGCTTCGAACCACATGCCGTTGAGGATGGCCACCGTCGAGGCGAGGCCGGCACCGAGAATCCAGGCGAAATACCACATGATCAGTCTCCTTCATTCCGGGTAGGTGCCGACCGTTGGTCGGCACACGTGCAAGCAATCAATACGCGTTCGGGTTGTTGCCCATCTCTTCGGTGGTGGTCTTGCCCTTCAGCACGCGGTACACCCAGGTGGTGTAGGCGAGGATGATCGGCAGGAACACCGCCGTGGCCAGCAGCATGATCCACAGGGTCAGGTGGCTGGACGAGGCGTCCCACACGGTCAGGCTGGAGGTGGGCTGGCTCGAGGACGGCAGCAGGAACGGGAAGATCGCAAAGCCGACGGTCAGGATGATGCCGGCGATGGCGGCCCCGGAGGCGATGAAGGCCAAGCCGCCGCGACGGGCCCGCAGCAGTACCGCACTGGCCAGCAGTCCGGCCAGGCCCAGCAGCGGCGCCAGGATCGTGGCCGGCATGGCGCTGTAGTTGCGCATCCAGCCACCGGCGGCGCCGAGTTCGGCGGTCTTCAGCAGCGGATTGGTGGCGCCGTCGGTGACCACCTGCGAGGTGATCTGGTAACCCGGCAGGCCGAAGGCCACCCAGGCACCGCCCACCGCGAACAGCACGAAGGCGATGATCGCGGCGATGCTGCCGAAACGGGCCGCACGTTCGGCCACCGGGCCGTCGGTCTTCAGCACCAGCATGGCGGCACCGTGGGCGACCAGCATCGACACGCTGAGCAGGCCGGCCAGCAGCGCGAAGGGCATCAGCAGGCCGAAGAACGAGCCGGTGTAGAAGATGCGCATGCTGTCATCGAAGTGGAACGGCACGCCCAGCACCACGTTGCCCACCGCCACGCCCATGATCAGCGCCGGGATGAAGCCACCGATGAACAGCGCCCAGTCCCAGGTGTTGCGCCAGCGCTCGCTGGGCATCTTGCTGCGGAACTTGAAGCCGACCGGTCGCAGGATCAGCGCGAACAGGATCACGAACATCGCCAGGTAGAACCCGGAGAAGCTGACCGCGTAGAGCGGCGGCCATGCGGCGAAGATCGCGCCGCCGCCCAGGATCAGCCACACCTGGTTGCCTTCCCATACCGGACCGATGGTATTGATCACCAGCCGGCGCTCAGCGTCGTTGCGGGCGACGAAGGGCAGCAGGGTGCCCACGCCCAGGTCGAAACCATCCATCACGGCGAAACCGATCAGCAGGATGCCGAGCAGCAGCCACCAGATCACGCGCAGCGTGGTGTAGTCCAGAAGAATGAAATCCATCTTGGTTCTCCTGCCTCAGGCCTGGCCGGCGGCCGGCGCCGAGGCATTGTGGGAAGCATGCGGCTGGGGCGACTGCAGTGACGGCAGCACCTCGTCCGGACCCTTGCGGATCGCCTTGAGCATCAGCTTGATCTCGACCACGATCAGCGCGGTGTAGATGGCAGTGAAGCCGGCCAGGGTCAGCACGATTTCATGCAGGGCCAGCCCCGATGCTGCATAGAAGGTCGGCAGCACGCCATCGACCGCCCACGGCTGGCGACCATACTCGGCCACGAACCAGCCGCACTCGATCGCGATCCACGGTGCCGGCAGCGTCCACAGGGCCAGCTTGAGGAACCAGCGCTTGTCCTGGAAATTGTTGCGGCAGGAGTAGTAGAAGGCCAGGGCGAAGAAAGCGATGAGGTAGAAGCCGAGGCCGGCCATCACGCGGAAGGTCCAGAACAACGGCATCACGCGAGGCACCGTGTCCATCGCCGCCTGCGAGATTTCCTGCGGGGTGGCGTTGAGGATGTCATCGCGATAGCGCTTGAGCAGCAGGCCGTGGCCCAGGTCCTGCCAGTGACGGTCGAACATCTCGCGCGCTTCAACGTCGTTCTTGTTGGCGCGCAGGCGTTCCAATGCACCGTAGGCCAGCTGGCCGCCACGCACGCGGTGTTCGGCGCGCTCGACCAGTTCCAGGATGCCGGGAATCGGCTGGTTCAACGAGCGGGTGGCGATCAGGCCCATCAGGTAGGGGATCTTCACCGCGTAGTCGTTCTGGTGGGTCTCCTGGTTGGGGATGCCGAAGGCGGTGAAGTCGGCCGGTGCACGCTCGGTCTCCCACATCGCTTCGATCGCGGCCAGCTTCATCTTCTGGTGTTCGCTGGCGGCGTAACCGCTCTCGTCACCCAGCACGACCACCGACAGCGATGACAGCAGGCCGAACGCCGCGGCCACCGCAAACGAACGGCGGGCCAGGTCCTTGTGCTTGTTGCGCAGCAGGAACAACGCGCTGATCGCCATCACGAACACCGCACCGGTCACGTAGCCGGCGCTGACGGTGTGCACGAACTTGGCCTGCGCCACCGGGTTGAACACCACCGCCATGAAGTCGACCACTTCCATGCGCATGGTTTCCGGGTTGAACACCGCACCGGTCGGGTTCTGCATCCAGCCATTGGCCACCAGGATCCAGATCGCCGACAGGTTGGTCCCCAGCGCCATCAGCCAGGTCACCATCAGGTGCTTGACCTTGCTCAGGCGGTTCCAGCCGAAGAAGAACAGGCCGACGAAGGTGGCTTCCAGGAAGAACGCCATCAGGCCTTCGATCGCCAGTGGCGCACCGAAGATGTCACCCACGTAGTGGCTGTAGTAGGACCAGTTCATGCCGAACTGGAATTCCATGACGATGCCGGTGGCAACGCCCATGGCGAAGTTGATGCCGAACAGGACGCCCCAGAACAGGGTCATCCTGCGCCAGATCTCCTTGCCGGTCATCACATACACGCTCTCCATGATGGCCACCATGAAGGACAGGCCGAGGGTGAGCGGTACGAATAGGAAGTGGTACATCGCGGTCAGCGCGAATTGCAGCCGCGACAGTTCTACGACTGTCTGATCAATCATGGCCTGGCTACCTCGTTGGATAGTGCCGTTGCAGGTGGCGGGAAGGGTGGTCTACGACGTGAATGATGTGACCGACTACTTCAAACAGCCTTGATCCAGATCAATGTATGAACAGGTGCCCCGGTTGATCGTATGCCAACCTGATGAAGACTGCGACCGCCGGCCGCAGGGGCGGGCTATTGCCTGCGCCTACAATGCCGTGTCTCCCCCGTTGCCCGTGAAGACCTCTTGAGCGCTGCCGAAACGACCCCTGACGGCCTGTCCCCGGAAGCTGAAACCGCCCGCCAGCGGCGTGTGCGCACGGCCTGGCTGGCCGACCTGGCACGCTCCGCCCGGGGCCGCCAGCGCCTGGCCGCGCTGTGCATCAGCCTGTCCGGCGCACTGTTGATCGGCCAGGCTGCCGCCATCGCCTGGCTGGTGCAGCAGGTGCTGGTGGAGCGCGTGCCGCTGGCCTCTGGCCTGCCGGTGCTGGCGGGATTGGCGGTGATCCTGGTGCTGCGCACCCTGCTGGGCAGCGCCACCCAGGCCGCCGCCGGTGACGTGGCCGACGCCGCGCGCCTGGCATTGCGCGAACGCGTGTTCGCACGCCTGCTGGGCCACGGCCCACTGTGGCTGCGGCAGCGCCGCACCGGCGAACTGGGCGAACTGATGCTGCATCACGGTGATGCGATCGAGAGCTATTACAGCGGCTTCCTGCCGGTGCGCACTGAAGTGGTGGTGGTGCCGCTGCTGATCCTGGCCGCGGTGGCCTGGGTGGACTGGGTGGTGGCGCTGATCCTGCTGTTCACCGCGCCACTGGTGCCGTTTTTCATGATGCTGGTGGGCTGGGGCGCCGAAGCGGCCGGCCGTGCGCAGCTGGGTGAGCTGGCACGCATGAGCGGCCATTTCGCCGACCGCATCAAGGGCCTGGGCCTGCTACGCCTGTATGGCCGCGGTGACGCCGAGCTGGAGGGTATCGAGGCTGCCGCTGAAGGCGTGCGCGTGCGCACGCTGAAGGTGCTGCGGATTGCCTTCCTGTCGTCCACGGTGCTGGAATTCTTCGCCTCGGTGAGCGTGGCGATGGTGGCGCTGTACCTGGGCCTGAGCTATCTGGGCATGATGTCGCTGCATGCAGCGGTGCCGACGCTGGGTGCGGGGCTGTTCTGCCTGCTGCTGGCACCGGAATTCTATGCGCCGCTGCGACGGCTGGCCGCGCACTACCATGATCGCGCCAATGCACTGGCCGCCGCCGCCGAAGTGGAGCGCCTGCTGCAGTCGCTGCCCGATGAGCAGGGCCTGGTCGAGAACGAGGTTGCACCGCTGGCGGTGGAGCCGGCCGAGGCCGCGTTGCCGCCGCTGCAGGCACAAGGGCTGGTGCTGCGCCCGCTGGGCGCGCCGCAGGATGTGCTGCGGGATCTGGACCTGCGGCTGGAGCCGGGCCAGCGCCTGGCCCTGGTTGGTCCCAGCGGTTCCGGTAAAAGCACCCTGCTGGAAGCGCTGGCCGGCTGGCTGCCGCCGCGCGCCGGCAAGCTGCAGCTGCGTCCCGGTGTGCAGGTGGCCTATGCCAGCCAGCGCCCCTACCTGTTCCACGGCAGCATCGCCGACAACCTGCGGCTGGCCGATCCGGGTGCCAGCGATGCGCGTCTTCGTGCGGTGGCCGAGGCCGCGCAGGTGCTGCAGTTCGCACAGCGCCTGCCACAGGGCCTGGACACGGTGATCGGCGAACGTGGCTTCGGCCTGTCCGGCGGCGAAGCCCGTCGTATCGGCCTGGCCCGGTTGTTGCTGCGCGACCCGCAGGTCCTGTTGCTGGACGAACCCACCGCGTTTCTCGACGCCGATACCGAGGCCGCACTGCTGCGCAGCCTGGCTGCCTATGCGCGGGGCCGCAGTGTGGTGGTCGCCACCCACAGCCCGGCGGTGATCGCCTGGGCCGACCGCTGCCTGCTGCTGCCGGAAGGGCGCCTGGTCGAACCGGCACAGGCGGTGGGCGCATGAGCCGTTCGCCTGATTCGCTGCGCGCGGTGTTCCTGCGCCATCGGCCGCGCCTGCTGCTGACCGTGCTGCTGCTGTGGACCACCATGCTGGCCGGCACCGCATTGCTTGGCCTGTCCGGTGGCTTCCTCACCGCCGCCGCGTTGGCTGGCGCGGCCGGCCTCGGCCAAGGCTTCAACTTCTTCTCACCGTCCGCGGGTATACGCGGGCTGACGATGGCGCGCATCGTGTCGCGCTATTTCGAGAAGCTGGTCGGCCACGACGCCACGCTGCGCATCGCCCGCGACCTGCGCGTGTGGTTCTTCCGCCGCGCGTTGCCGCTGGCACCCGCACGATTGGGGGCTACGCGCACCGGCGACCTTCTGGCGCGCCTGCTCGGCGACATCGGTGAAGTGGACGGCCTGCTGGTGCGTGCGATCGGGCCGCTGGTGGCGTTGGGCGGATTGTCGCTGGTCGCGATCGTTTCGGCGGCACTGATCCTGCCGTCGGCTGCGGTGCTGCTGGCGGTGCTGGCGCTGCTGATCGCCTTCGGCGTGCCGTGGCTGGGCGTGCGTGGCCATGACGACGAAGAGGCCGACCGTGCCGCGCATCGTGCCGCATTGCGCACCGCGGCCTTTGAAGGGTTGGAAGGTGCGGGTGACCTGGCCGCGCTGCATGCCGATGCAGCGTGGCAGCTGAAGGTACGCGTAGCTGCCAAGCAGCTGGCATCGCGTGACCGCCGCCGCCGCTGGCGCCTGATCGCGGCCTCGACCCTGCACGGCCTGGTGGCGGGGCTGGGCCTGGTGGCGATGCTGGCGTTGGCCCTGCACGCGGCCGAGCAGCAGCGCATCGCACCGGAAATGGCCGCAGGTTTGATGTTCCTGACCGTGGCGTTGGTCGAGCTGTGGGCCGGCATGGGCCTGGCCTGGCAGTCGCTGCAGTCCGGGCGCATTGCCGCCGATCGCCTGCAGGCGATCGTCGAGCAAGCGCCGACGGTGGACGATCCGCAGGCGCCACAGGTGGTGCCGCCGGCTGCGCGCGTGCATTGGGATGACGTGCATTTCCAGTGGCCAGGCGGCGCGCGGCCGGTGTTGTCCGGCCTGCAGCTGACCCTGGCGCCAGGCGAACGCATCGCGATTCGCGGCGACAGCGGCAGTGGCAAGACCACGCTGTCGAGCCTGCTGCTGCGGCTGTGGGATCCGCAGCAGGGACGGCTGACCTACGGTGGCCGCGACCTGCGTGATTTCGCCCAGGCCGACTGGCACCGGCAACTGGCGTGGCTGCCGCAGAACGCGCCGGTGTTTGCCGGCAGCGTGGCCGAGAACCTGCGGTTGGGTGATCCCGATGCCAGCGACGCCGCCTTGTGGGCGGTGCTGCGCCGCGTGCGCCTGGGCGAATGGGCCGAGCGCAACGGCGGCCTGCAGGCCTGGGTGGGCGAGAACGGCGCGACGATGTCGGCCGGGCAGGCGCGGCGGTTGGCGTTGGCCCGTGCACTGCTGCGCAATGCGCCGATCCTGCTGCTGGACGAACCGACCGAAGGCCTCGACGTGGATACCGCACGTGCGTTGCTGCAGGACCTTTCCGGTTTGCTGGACGGGCGCAGCCTGTTGATGATCACCCACGACGACCTGCCCGAAGGCGTGGTCGATGCGCAGTACCGGTTGCGCGACGGGGCTCTGGTCCGCGAAGCGTGAACCGGTAGTGCCGGCCGCTGGCCGGCAACCTCATGGCGCTTGATGCGGACACGGAATTGCCGGCCAGCGGCCGGCACTACCGATTGCGAGGGTTACCGCGAGAACTCGCGCAGCATCACCGCGATCGAGGCCACGTTGGCCAGCACGCACAACCAGAACACCCACTGGAATGCGGCCTTGCGGTGCTTGTGTCGGAACAGCGCCTGGCCCAGCAGCGCGCCCGGCCAGCCACCGGCAAAGGCCAGCAGTTGCAGGGTGCGTTCGGGAATGCGCCATTGCTTTCGCTGCGCCGCGCGCTTGTCCTGGCCGTACAGCGCGAACGAAACCGCGCTGGCCAGCATGCACCAACCACCCAGCCACAGCGGCAGCACACCGCTGACCATCAGCGCGATCAACGCGCCGAACGCGGCGAGCGCCAGGTTGCGCCGCCAAGCCACTACAGCGCGTCGAGGAAGCCGCGCACGGCGGGGCCGAAACGATCGAAGTCGACCAGGAAGGCGTCGTGACCCTGCGGTGACTCCAATCCGATGAAATGGGCGTCAGCGCCTCCGGCACGCAGGCCATCGGCGACCTGCTGCTGCTGCTGCACCGGGAACAGGATGTCGGTGTTGGCGCCGATGGCCAGCGCCTTCTCCACCCGGATCTTCGCCAGCCCGGCCAGCACATCGCCATCGGCATACTCGGCCAGGTCGAACCAGTCCATCGAGCGGCTCAGGTACAGATAGCAGTTGGGGTCGAAGAAACGCACGAAGCGCCGTGCGTGGCCTTCCAGGTAGCTTTCCACCTGGAATTCCAGACCGAACGGATCGTCGTCGGTCTGGTCCGAATCCAGCCGCACGCGGCCGAAGCGGCCATCCCATTCCAGTGCCGAACGGTAGGTGATCACGCCCAGCTTGCGCGCCATGCGCATGCCGGACTCGGGATACGCGTCGTCGTCGTAGTGGCCACCATTCCAGCGTGGATCAAGGCGGATCGCTTCGCGCTGCAGCGAGCGGATCGCGATGGAAAACGGCAGCGCCTGCGCGCTGCCGGAAATGTTGACGTGGCTGCGCGCAATGCCCGGGTGCAGCATCAGCACGGCCAACGCGGTCATGCCGCCCATCGAATTGCCGACCACGCAGGCCAGCTGTTCGATGCCCAGGGCGCGCACGACTTCGATCGCGGCGCGCGCGCCGTCTTCGATCGACAGCTCGGGGAAGTCGAGACGATACGGTTGGCCGGTGGCCGGGTTGAGCGAGGCCGGACCGGTCGAGCCCTTGCAGCTGCCCAGCGAGTTCACGCAGACCACGAACCAGCGGTCGGTATCGATCGCCTTGCCGGGTCCGACCATGCCTTCCCACCAGCCCGTTGCCGGGTTGGCGTCGTTGGCTGCCGCATGTGCATCCGGCGAGAGGCCGGTCACGATCAGGATCGCGTTGCTGGCGTCGGCCGCCAGTGTTCCCCAGGTCTCATAGGCGACGCGCGCGCCGTGCAGGGCGCCGCCGCGCTTGAACGGGAAGGGCGAGGGCAGGGCGTGGAAGCGGGTGCCGGGCGGGATGAATTCGGTCATGCAGGCATTCTAGCGGGGCCGCATGTGGAGCTGGCGACACGCTGGTTTCCATCGGCGATGCAGGTAGTGCCGGCCGCTGGCCGGCAACCTCGCAGGCGCATCAGGATTCATGAGGTTGCCGGCCAGCGGCCGGCACTACCGCGGCGCGTTACGGGAAGCGCAGCTCCACAACACCGTCGTGGGGCAGGCTCACCTTCACCGGCACGCTCTGCAGGTCATCCTCGCTGCGGTTGGCGCTGCCGGTGCGCGAGATGCGTGCCAGCACTTCCACTTCGCGATGGGCCGACAGCGGTGCGGTTGGCATCGGGCTGTCAGCGTCACCCAGCCCGACCGTGGCCGGGAATCCGGCCAAGGGCAGCTTGCGTGCGGCCACCGGCATCGGCGGTCCACCCACGGCGCGGGCCAGCACGAATACCTGGGTGCTGGCCGGCCACTCGGTGCCCTTCAACGCAGGCAACTGCACGCGCACCTGCAACAGCGCCGGTGGCGCCGCAACGGCTGCATCGGACGGCTGACCGGCGGCTTCACGGGCGATGGCGATCTGCGCCTGCAGCGCCTGCGCGGCGCCGGGCTCAAGCCGTGGCAGCAGGCCGCTCCACACATCTGCGGCCTCGGCATTCTTTCCGCGCTGGCGCAGGGCGATACCCAGCAGCCAGCTGGCACGCTCGGCATCGGGCGCCAGCGCACGCGCCTGCTGCAGCCAGGCCATCGCCGTGTCATCGAACTGCTTGCCGGCATCGGCCTGCGCACGTGCCTGCGCCGCTTCCACCAGCACGCCGGGGTCTTCCGGGGCGAGAGTGGCGGCCCGCGCGAACGCGTCCGCCGCGGCTGCGGCATTGCCCAGTTCGGCTTGCGACCGGCCCAGCAGCGCCCAGCCATCGGCCCGCTGTGGGTCACGCTTCAGTGCATCCTGCAGGGCCTGCACGCCATCGCGCAGGGTGGCTACCGAAGGCGTCGGTTGCACCTGTGCTGCACGCGGATCACCGACCAGCAGATACAGGCAGGCACCGGCCACGCCCAGTGCGAACACGCCGACCACGAAACCGCGGCGGCCAGAGTGGCGCAGCGGCCACAGCACCAGCGCTGCCATCAACGCAGCAACCAGACCGGCCAGCATCGGCAGCCAATGGCTCACCATCCGTCTCCTTCATCGGCCTTGCCGGCCGCTGCGGCGCCAACCGTACGGCCACGGCGGCGGACGATGCCCAGCACCACCAGAGCACCCGCACCGAGCATCAGCAGGGGACCGCCCCACAGCAGCCAGGTGCCCGGCTGCAATGGTGGCTGATAGAGCACGAACTCACCGTAGCGCGCGACCAGGAACTGCTTGATCTGCGCGTCGTCGTGGCCCTGCTGCATCAGCTGCAGCACCTCGCGGCGCAGGTCCTGCGCGATCTGCGCGTTGGAATCGGCCAGCGACTGGTTCTGGCACTGCACGCAGCGCAGCTGCGCAGCCAGGTCGTGGAAGCGGCGTTCTTCGGCGCCATCGCGGAACTGCAGCGGCTGCGGATCATGCAGCGGCTGCTGTGCCAGCGCGGCCAGCGGCAGCATCAGGAGCAGCAGCGCCAGCAGCCAGCGCATGGGCTCAGGGCGCCGTGTGCAACGTGCTGCCGGCATTGCCCTGGGCCTTCTCGATCTTCTCCAGCGCCGGGATCAGCTTCTCGTCGACCACGCGCTGGGTCATCGCGCCGCTGTACTTCCAGCGCACGATGCCGCTGCCGTCGACAAGGAAGGTTTCCGGTGCGGCGGTCACGCCCCAGTCGATCGCGGTGCGGCCTTCCACGTCGCTGAGCACGACCATGAACGGGTTGCCCAGCTGTTCCAGCCAATGCAGGGCATCGGTCGGTTCATCCTTCCAGTTGTAGCCGATCACGCGCACGCGCTTGCTCTCGGCGAAACGGGTCAGCACCGGGTGTTCCTCGCGGCAGGCCGCGCACCAGCTGCCCCACACGTTCAACAGGTACGGCGCGCCACGCAGTTCGTCGCTGTGCACGATCATTTCCGGGTCGTGCAGCACCGGCAGCGCGAACGCTGGCGCCGGCTTGTCGATCAGCGCCGATGGCAGCACGTCGCGCTGCGGATCACCCGATTTCATAACCCCGTAGATCATCAGCCCGAGCAGGCCGAAGAAAAACAGCACGCCGATCACGATGGCTACCGGCGGCAGCGGGCGGGAGGGGCGCGGGGCGGGGGACTCGGACATGGAAACTCCTACGGACGACGGAAACGGCGGTCGGCGGCGGTGATGAATCCGCCCAGGGCCATCAGCAGCGCGCCCAGCCAGATCCAGCGCACGAATGGCTTGATGTGCACCCGTACCGCCCATGCATTGTTGCCCAGCGGCTCGCCCAATGCCACGTAGACATCGCCGTCGAAGCGTGCATCGATGCCGGCCTCGGTCATCACCTGGCCGCCGCTGGCGTACTGGCGCTTCTCCGGGTGCAGCAGGGCCAGTTCGCGGCCTTCGCGGAACACCCGCAGGTGACCGCGGTCGGCGATGAAATTGGGGCCTTCGCGATGGTCCACGCCCTCGAAGCGCACTTCGTAGCGACCGACCACCAGCTGCTGGCCCGGGGCCAGCGCCACTTCGCGCTGCACGTTCAAGGCTTCCACCAGCAGCGCGCCGGCCAGGAACACGGCGATGCCGGCGTGGGCAACGATCATGCCGAGCATTTCGGCGGTGAAGCGGCCGTTGCCGCGCAGTCGCTGCCAGACGAAGCGTGCGGTACCGAGTGCGACCCAGGCCGCAGCGGCCACGCCGATGCCGGCCTTCCAGCCGTTCTGCGGCGCCTGCCACCAGGCCATCGCGCCCAGCAGCAGCGCCAGGCCCAGCCACGGTGCCAGGAGCGCGAAGGCGCGCGAGGGCTGGTCACGCTGCCATTTCACCAGTGGGCCGAACGGCAGCAGCAGGATCATTGGCGCCATCAGCAGCAGGAACAGGCTGCCGAAGTAGGGCGGGCCGACCGAGATCTTGCCCAGCGACAGCGCATCGGCCAGCAACGGATACAGCGTGCCGAGCAGCACCATCGCGCAGGCCGTGGCCAGCAGCAGGTTGTTGGCCAGCAGCAGGGTCTCACGCGAGGTGGCAGTGAAGCCACGGCGCGGGTCGTCGGCGTCCACGCTCAGCTGGCTGGCGCGCAGCGCGTACAGCAGCAGGCTGCCACCGACCAGCACCGACAGGAACACCAGGATGAACAGGCCACGCGAGGGATCGGCGGCGAACGAATGCACGCTGGTCAGCACACCGGAGCGGACCAGGAAGGTGCCCAGCAGCGACAGCGCGAAGGCCGCGATCGCCAGCAGCAGGGTCCAACTGCCGAAGGTGCCGCGCTTTTCAGTGACGGCCTGCGAATGGATCAGTGCCGCACCGACCAGCCATGGCATGAAGCTGGCGTTCTCCACCGGGTCCCAGAACCACCAGCCACCCCAGCCCAGCTCGTAGTAGGCCCACCAGCTGCCCAGCGCGATGCCCAGGGTCAGGAAGCCCCAGGCGACGTTGGTCCAGGGCCGCGTCCAGCGCAGCCAGCGCGCATCCACGCGACCTTCCAGCAGCGCCGCCACCGCGAATGCGAACGGAACGGCGAAACCCACGTAACCGATGTACAGCATCGGTGGATGGATGATCAGCCCCGGGTCCTGCAGCAGTGGGTTGAGATCGCGCCCTTCCAGCGGCGCCGGGTTCAGGCGCAGGAACGGGTTGGAAGTGAAGATCAGGAAGGCGAGGAAGCCGACGCTGACGATGCCCATCACCGCCAGTACGCGCGCCTGCACCGGTGCCGGCAGATGCCGGGAGAACAGCGCCACCGCGCCGGTCCACAATGCCAGCACCAGCGCCCACATCAGCAGTGAGCCTTCATGCGCGCCCCAGACCGCCGAATAGCGGTAGATCATCGGCAGCAGCGAATTGGAGTTCTCGGCCACGTAGCGCACTGAGAAATCCTGCTGCACGAACGCGGCGGTCAGCACCGCGAACGCGCCGGCGAGCAGCAGCAGCTGCGCGAACGCGGCTGGCCGTGCCACCGCCATCCATGCCGTGTTGTTGCGATGTGCGCCGACCAGCGGCAGGCCGGCCTGCAGCAGCGAGGCCAGCAATGCGCACATCAGCAGGATCTGACCCAGTTCGGGCAGCACTCAGCGCACCTCGGGGGCCGTCACCGGCACATCGTGCTTGCGGTGGGCATCGCCCATCTTGTCGGCCACTTCCTTCGGCACGTACTTCTCATCGTGCTTGGCCAGCACTTCGTCGGCGACGAAGGTGCCGCCCTGCAGGCGGCCGCTGGCGACCACCGCCGTGCCTTCGGCGAACATGTCCGGCAGGATCCGCGAGGTGGTCACTGCCAGCTGCGCGTCGCCGTCGGTCACTTCGAAACGTGCTTCCAGCGAGCCGACCGGCCGATTGAAAGAGCCCTTCACCACCATGCCGCCCAAGCGGAAGCGCGACTGCGCATCGACATCACCGCGCAGCACTTCCGAAGGCGTGTACAGGTAGGCGATGTTGCGCTCCAGTGCCATCGCCACCAGCGCAGTGGCCAGGCCGGAGGCGAGCAGGGCCAGCAGCACCCATGCCAAGCGGCGACGCTGTACCGGGGTCATCGTTCCAGCTCCGTCGACAGCGGCACAGCTGCGTCCTGCCTGCCGGCGCGGGTCTGCTGCCGCTGCTGGCGGGCCAGTGCCAGCCGGCGTGCCACGCGCAGGCGCAGCCACGAACCGATGGCGTCGGCGCCGAGCACCAGCACGAACACGGCGTAGGCGCCGATCACATAGGGAAGGTGGGTCATGGCTGGGCCTCCCGGACCGGGCGTTCGGCACCGACGCGTCCACCGACCCAGGCCTTGCCGGCCTCGCGGTCGAGATTGTCGGCGCGCGCCTTGGCCAGCACCGAACCGGCGAACCAGAACTTGGTGCCGATCACCATCCACCACAGCGGCGCGATCATCGCGCTGCTGATCGCCGATTCACCGAACACGTTGATCGACTGGCGCTGATGCAGGCCGCCCCACCAGTCCACCGAATAGCGGATCACCGGCAGCAGGCTGACGCCGACGATGGCCAGCAGTCCCGCCGCACGTGCGGCGCTGCGGCGGTCCTCGATGGCGTGGTAGAGGCCGATCACGCCCAGGTACAGGAACAGCAGCACCAGCTCGCTGGTCATGCGCGGGTCCCAGTCCCACCAGGTGCCCCAGGTGCCCTTGCCCCAGATGCTGCCGGTCAGCAGGGTGATCAGGGTGAAACCGGCGCCCATCGGCGCGCAGGCCATGGCCAGGATCTCGCAGACCTTGATCCGCCAGATCAGCGCGATGGCGGCATACAGCGCCATCAGCGCGAATACGAACAGGCTCATCCAGGCACTGGGCACGTGGATGTAAAGGATGCGGAAGCTGTCCAGCTGCTTGGCTTCCGGCGGCACCACCAGCAGCGCCTGCCACATGCCGACCAGCAGCACCGGCATCGCCGCGAGGTAGAACACCCGCGACCAGCGGGCAGCGAAACGGTCGAACGTGGGAGGCGAACCGAGTTGGTGGAACCAGCGGACAATCGGATTCATGCGTGGCGGCTATCCAGCAGGGGTGGATTGGCTCTCAGCTCGGTCAACTCAGAGAAATACGTATTGCAGCGGCAGTGGCCAGCGGAGCCAGCACCAGCGCGAGCAGCAGGCCAGCGCCCAGCATCAGCAGCGCACCGACCGGATCCTGCCCGCGTCCGGCTGCCGCCAGGCTGCCGGCGCCGAACACAAGCACCGGCACGTACAGCGGCAGCGACAGCAGCGCCACGAGAATACCAGAGCGTCGGATGCCAACGGTCAGTGCGGCGACCACGCCACCGATCAGGCTCAGCAACGGCGTTCCCAGCAGCAACGATGCCAGCAACATCGGCAGCTGGTCATGCGGCAGATGCAGCATTTCGGCCAACAGCGGGCTGACCACGATCAGCGGCAGCGCAGTGGTCGCCCAGTGCAGGAGCACGCGCACCAGCACCAGCCAGGCCAGCGGCACCGGCGCCAGCAGCCACT
The DNA here is from genome assembly GCF_030985535.1 of Stenotrophomonas sp. Sm2128. NCBI lineage: Bacteria > Pseudomonadati > Pseudomonadota > Gammaproteobacteria > Lysobacterales > Lysobacteraceae > Stenotrophomonas > Stenotrophomonas sp. Sm2128. The sequence continues at coordinate 35,208 of NZ_JAPTFQ010000031.1, read as the reverse complement.
GTTCCAGCGAGCCATCTTCAGCGTCGGAACGGAACAGTGAATCCAGCGACAGCTGGCCCGCCAGCAGCACAGCAAGCCACAGCACCGCGCCGGCGGTGGCGGCCAGCAGCTGTGGTTCGCGGCCTTGGGCCAGCGCGAACAGCACCACTACCAGCACCGCGAACAGCAGGGGTTGCAGCGCATCGCCGCGGCGGCGCCAGAGCAGGCGCAGGTCGCGCTTGAGCAGGGCGCCTGCGGTCTGCCACAGGCCTGGCTCGGTACCCGGCGCGATCATGCGGCACCGCCGAGGTCGAGCTGGCGGGTACGCACCGGCGGTGCGGCATAGGCGCCATGGGTGGTGACCAGCGCAGCGCCGCCGGCACGCAGGTGCGCCGAGATCATGCGGTTGACCAGGGTGATGCCCTCCAGGTCGAGGTTGGCATAGGGCTCGTCCAGCAGCCACAGCGGCGCCGGCGACAGCCAGATGCGTGCCAGTGCCAGCCGCCGCTTCTGCCCGGCGGACAGATGCCGAACGAGAGTGTCCTCATAACCGGCCAGGCCCACGATGGCCAGCGCGTTGCCGGGCATCTGCCGCGCACGCCGTCCATGCAGGCCGCACAGGAAGTGCAGGTTCTCCAGCGTGTCCAGGTCTGGCTTCAGGGCCGGCAGATGGCTGAGGTAGGCCACGTAGCGTGCACGTTCGGCATTGCTCGCCGGCTTGCCGTCGATCCGCACCTGGCCGGCGCCGGGCCGGGCCAGGCCGGCCAGCACGCGCAGCAGGGTGGTCTTGCCGGCGCCATTGCCGCCCTGCACCAGCAGGGCTTCGCCGGCGTCCACATGGAAGTCCAGCGGGCCGAACACCGGCTCGTCATTGCGGGAGAAGCTCAGGCCGCTGGCGGCCAGCAATGCAGGGGTGTTCAAGGGGCAGGGGTCTTCATGCCGGAGTGCGATGGCAATTGTAGCGGTGAATGCCGATGGTAGTGCCGGCCGCTGGCCGGCAGATGCGACCCGGCGTCGCAGATCGTCCCAGGGGGGGCCGGCCAGCGGCCGGCACTACCGACGCGCGGATTGCGTAAACTCGCAGGCCTGTTCCCCCACAGCCCAGGCCGATGCAACCGAACACCAAGCTGCCCAAGGTCGGTACCACGATCTTCACCGTGATGTCCCAGCTCGCCGCCGAACACGGCGCAGTCAACCTGGGCCAGGGTTTTCCGGACTTTTCGGCGCCGCAGCGCCTGATCGACGAGACCGCCAGGGCGATGGCCGCCGGGCTGAACCAGTACCCGCCGATGACCGGCGTGGCGCCGCTGCGCCAGGCCATCGCGCAGAAGGCGCTGGACTGCTACGGCGCGCAGGTCGATGCGGACAGCGAGATCACCGTCACCAGTGGCGGTACCGAGGCCATCTTCAACGCCATCCACGCCGTGGTGCGTGCCGGCGAGGAAGTGATCGTGCTCGACCCGGCGTATGACTGCTATGAACCGGCGATCGACCTGGCCGGTGCCAAGGCCGTGCATGTGTCGCTGGATCCGCAGACCTTCGCGGTCGACTGGGACCGCGTGCGTGCGGCGATCACCCCGCGCACCCGCATGCTGATCGTCAACACCCCGCACAACCCGTCCGGCGCGATGCTGTCGGCGCAGGACATGCAGGCACTGGCCGAGCTGCTGCGTGGCACGCAGATCTACCTGATCTCAGATGAGGTGTACGAACACATCATCTACGACGGCCGCCGCCATGAATCGGCGCTGCGCTACCCGGAACTGCGCGAGCGCGCGTTCGTGATCTCCAGCTTCGGCAAGACCTATCACTGCACCGGCTGGAAGATCGGCTATGCGATCGCACCACCGGCACTGACCGCCGAGTTCCGCAAGGTGCACCAGTACAACACCTTCACCAGCTTCGGCCCGGCGCAGTACGGCTTCGCCGCGATGATCCGCGACGAACCCGAACACCACCTGGAGCTGGGCGCGTTCTACCAGGCCAAGCGCGACCGTTTCCGCGAGCAGCTGGCCGGCACTCGCCTGAAGGCGCTGCCGGTCCCCGGCGGCTACTTCCAGCTGGTCGACTACTCGGCCATCAGCGACCTGCCGGACCATGAGTTCGTGAAGTGGCTGACCATCGAGAAGGGCGTGACCGCGATCCCGCTGTCGCCGTTCTACGAAAACCCGCCGGCCGGCCAGCGCCTGGTGCGCCTGTGCTTTGCCAAGAATGAAGCAACGATGGACGCGGCGATCGAACGCCTGCGCCTGCTCTGAGCGAGGCTTGAACATGCAGGACCTGCGCATTTCCCTCGTCCAGGGCGACACCCGCTGGCACGATCCGGCCGGCAACCGCGCCTACTACGGCGCGCTGCTCGCACCGCTGGCCGGCACCACCGACCTGGTGATCCTGCCGGAGACCTTCACCAGTGGTTTCTCCAACGACGCCATTGCCCAGGCCGAAGGCATGGACGGCCAGACCGTGGCCTGGGTGCGCGAACAAGCCAGGACCTTGAACGCGGCGGTGATCGGCAGCGTGCAGCTGCGCGACGGCGAGGGCGTCTACAACCGCCTGCTGTTCGCCACGCCCGATGGCGACCTGCAGTACTACGACAAGCGCCACCTGTTCCGTTACGGCGGCGAGCACGAGCGCTATGCCGCCGGTCGCGACCGCCTGAGCGTGGAATGGAAGGGCTGGCGGATCAATCCGCAGGTCTGCTACGACCTGCGTTTCCCGGTGTTCTGCCGCAACCGCTACAACGTGGAGCGTCCGCAGCAGCTGGATTTCGACCTGCAGATCTTCGTCGCCAACTGGCCGTCGGCACGCGCCTATGCGTGGAAGACGCTGCTGCGTGCACGTGCGATTGAAAACCTGTGCTTCGTGGCAGCGGTGAACCGCGTCGGTGTCGATGGCAACCAGCTGCACTACGCAGGCGACAGCGCGGTGCTGGATTTCCTCGGCCAGCCGCAGGTGGAGATCCGCGAACGCGAACAGGTGGTCACCACCACCATCTCGGCCGAGGCGCTGGCCGCACACCGCGCGCGTTTCCCGGCGATGCTCGATGCCGATGCCTTCCACCTGGACGAACAGGCCTGAGCACCGGCCTGAACACTGCTGCACCAGCGCGTGCGCCTGCATCCAACGTGCACGCGCGCGCTGCTAGATTCGCCGGCAGTCCGACCGAACTGGAAGTCCTGCCATGAACAAGCCCTTCGCCCTGCTGCTTGCCCTGTCTGCCGCATCGCTGGCCCCGGCCGCGCACGCCGCTGGCAACCTCGACTGCGAGCTGCGCTACAACCTCTCTGGCTGGTCGCTGATCTACAAGACTGCATCCGGCAATGGCACGGTCACCTGCAGCAATGGCGCCAGCATGCCGGTGCGCATCCAGATGAAGGGCGGCGGTCTGACCTTGGGTAAGTCGAAGATCACCAACGGACGTGGCAGCTTCACCGGCGCAGTCAGCGTCAACGAGCTGCTGGGTACTTACGCCTCGGTGGGCGCGCATGCCGGTGCGGTGAAGTCCAGCAACGCGCAGGTGATGACCAAGGGCGACATCTCGCTCGCCCTGTCCGGTACCGGCAAGGGCTGGGATCTGGGCGTGGACGGCACCGCGTTCACCCTCAGCCGGCGCTGAGGCGCGACGGCGCGGCAGTTCCCCAGCTGATGCGGATGTAGTGCTGTTCGGAATCGCTCAACAACCGTTCGACACCGAAACCATTCTTCAGCAGCTGTGCGACCACATCTTCGACGAGCTGCTCGCTGGCCATCACCTGGCTGAAGCCGAACACGATGTAGCGGCGGCCATTTTCCGAGCCGATCTGGATGGCGTTGTCGAGATCGCGGTAGAACAGTTCGATCGGGCGCTTGGCGGCATCGACGTTGGCGCGGGCCTGTTCGGCGGTGATGGTGATCATGGGCATCTGCCTTGTGTGGGAGCGCGCGCACGATAGCCGGGGAATCAAAGCCGTTCCCGGAAGGCCAGCACAGTGCGCTGCTTTTGCAGCAATTCCTAGGCTGCAGCGGGACGCCGCCGTTGCAGCCACAAGGCCAGTAGGCCACACGCGATAACGGTCGGTGCCAGCATCTGCACCGCACCGACCAGCGCCATTGCCGCACCGATCAACAGGTAGTAGAGCAGGCCGAACAGCGCGCCTGCGCTGCCGAGACAGTGTGGATAGCCGCGCAGGGCCTGGCCGAGCACATTGGGAATGGCAAGGCCGAAGCCCGTCACCACCGGCACCATCGCCGCGATCAGGGCAGGGTGATCATGCAGCAGCGCGGCCAGCAGGCCTCCCGTCAGGACCAGTCCTGCGGCGATGCGGATGCGCGTGGTTGCGGCAACGCCTGCACGCAGCAGGCGGCCATTGCCCCACGCGCCCAGTCCCGAGCCCAGTGCCAGCACCGCGCCGCTGGCGCCGAACCAGGTGGCTGGCCAGTGCAGGCGCGCAAACACGAAGGGGCCGAGCACATACCAGCTGTACATCGCCACGTTGAAGGCCATCACCAGCAACGCGTGTGACCAGATCCAGCGATCGCGCAGCAGTTCCCGCAGCAACGGCAGCATGGGCGCGTGCGGGATCTGTGCAGGGCGGCTTTCGCGCAGGCCCGCCAGGCATGCGACTGCCAGCAGGGCAGCGATCAGCAGCAGGCCGGACTGTACGCCGACATAGCCATGGGCGGCGACCAGCAGCGTGCCCAGTGCAAGGCCGATGGCCGGGCTCAGGGCCAGGGCCATGCCGATCCAGGAGAACGCCTGCGCCAACGCGGGTCCCTGCAGGTGGTCGCGTAGTACGGTCTGGGTTACCACCGAGGCCGCCGCCGCACCCAGTGCGGCCAGTGCCTGTGCCAGCAGGACCTGGCCGAAGGTGCTGGCCAGCAGGCCGCCGCAGGCGGCCAGTGCGAACACGGCCAGCCCGCATAGCAGGGCAGGGCGACGACCGATACGATCGGCCAGGCGCCCCCACAGCAGCACGCCTGCAGCGAAGCCGAACAGGTACAGGCTCATGGCCTGGCTGGCGGCACTCGGCGGCAGGGCGAAGCGTTCGGCCAGATCGGCCAGGGCCGGGCTGTACAGGGTCTGTGCCAACTGCGGGAACATCAGCAGTGCAATGGTGAGCAACAACAGGCGGCGCGACATGCGGGCGCTCCAGGAACAGGGCCGCGCATTGTGGTCGCGTCCGCAATGGCGCACTCTGTCTATCCTGTCATCGAATGTATGAAATAAGACATGGCCTGGTTGCAGCCGCACGCGCACTTCGACGCCGATGCCTGGAGCGCTCCGGTGCTGGGGATTGCAGCCTCACTGGCGGATCACGACTCGGGTTGGCACCAGCATGCACGCGCGCAGCTGCTGTATACCCGGCAGGGCTGCACGCGCCTGACCTACGGTGATCGCATCAGCCTGCTGCCGCCCGCGCGCGCCGCGTGGATTCCGGGCGGGCTGCGCCATCGCGCGCAGATGCGCCAGGCGGTCGACTACCGTTCGTTGTACTTCGACGCCACGCTGTCGGCCCAGCTGCCCCGGCAGCCGGCGATCATCGGCGTGGGGTCGCTGCTGCAGGCCTTGCTGGAGCCGATCGCGCAGGCGCCGTTCGACCATGACTGGCAGTCGCCGCGCGCGCACCACCAACTGGCGTTGTGCGTGCTGGAAATCGCTGCTGCACCGGTGGCGCCGATGGACCTGCCTCTGCCTCGTGATCCGCGGATCGCACGGTGCCTCCCGGTGGCCGAACAGCTGCCGCCCGAACTGGGGGAGCTGGCCGCGCGCACGGGCCTGAGCGCGCGTACCGTCGGCCGGTTGATGCAGCGTGATACCGGCATGAGCTACCAGGCCTGGCGCCAGCAATGGCGCCTGATGCGGGCCATGGAGTTGCTGCTGCTGGGCCAACGCGTGGCGCACGTGGCGCAGGACACCGGCTTCTCCGCCGAGAGCCCGTTCATCGCCTTCTTCCGCGGCATGACCGGCACCACACCCGCCGCGTTCCAGCGCCACGCAAAAGGGGACGGAGGGGATTAAGTCGCTTTCGCCCCTTTGACACAGGCCGTGGCAAAAACGACTTAATCCCCTCCGTCCCCTTTTCAACGAAAAACCCCGGCCTGCGCCGGGGTTTTTCATTTCAGGCGTGCCGGTGATCAGCCGCCGCGCGGGCCGCTGCGGCGCGGGCCGCCCGGACCGCGGTTGCCGCCGGGGCCACCCGGGCCACGGTTGCCACCCGGACCGCCGGGGCCGCGATTGCCGCCCGGACCACGGTTGCCACCACCCGGCCCGCGACCGCCCGGACGGGCGCCCTGCGCCGGCTTGGGGCTGCCATACGGGTTGAAGCCCGGCGTGGCGTGGTCGGACGGGAAGCTCGGGGCATTGCCCGGATGACCATACGGGTGCTTGTTGCCCTGGCCCTGCGAGCGGTTGCCGGCACCGGCCGGACGACCCTGGCCGCCTGCGCCGCCACGGCCTTCACCGCCGAAACCGTCACGGCCCTGTCCGCCACCGGCGCCCGGACCCTTCGGCTTGCCGTACGGACGGCCCTGGCCGCCTGCGCCCGGACCACGGGCACCCGGGCCGCGCGCGCCCGGACCGGCATTGCGATGGCCGCTCGGGCCCGTGCTCACGCCATCCGGCACGTACCAGGTGCGGAACGCGGCCGGGTTGCCTTCCGGCAGCGAACGGTCGTTCTTCTGGGTGCGCTGCTTGAACGGCCTCTGCGACTGCTTGGCTGCTGCTTCACCGCTGACCGTCAGGCCACCCTTGAAACCGCCGCCCTTGCCGCCGCGGCCACGGCCGCGGTCTTCGCGGACGTTGTCGAAGCGACGCAGCTCGCGGCCTTCGTCTGCGGTGTTATGGCCGTTGACGTAGGCATTGCCACGGCCACCTTCGCGCACGCGCACGGTGGTCTTGGCGGCGCGGCGCTGGCCGATCACCGGCTGCAGGGTCAGAGCCGACGGCGCGCCTTCTTCCAGCTTCAGCTGCGCACGCAGGGCTTCAACCTGGGCGGTGCCCAGTTCCACCGAATGGCCACGGGCCAGTTCGCGCGGCAGGCTCACCTTGCCGTAGCGGGTGCGCTTCAGGCGGCTGACCTGGCAGCCCTGCGACTCCCACAGGCGGCGCACTTCGCGGTTGCGGCCTTCCTTCACCACGACGCGGAACCAGTCGTGCGAGTCGGTGCCGCCGATGCGTTCGATCTCGTCGAACTTGGCCGGGCCGTCTTCCAGTGCCACGCCGCGTGCGAGGCGGTCGACGATGGCGTCGGAGACCTTCTCCTCGCCTTCCGGGGCGCGCACGCGCACCACGTACTCGCGCTCGACCTCGAACGACGGGTGCATCATGGCGTTGGCCAGTTCACCGTCGGTGGTGGCCAGCAGCAGGCCGGTGGTGTTGATGTCCAGGCGGCCGATGGCGATCCAGCGCGCGCCCTTCAGCGGCGGCAGCGATTCGAACACGGTCGGGCGGCCTTCGGGGTCTTCGCGGGTGGTCACTTCGCCTTCCGGCTTGTTGTAGACCAGCACGCGCGACGGTTCGGCCAGGGCGGTGGCGACGAAGCCGCGGCCATCCAGCTCGATCTTGTCGCCGCTCTTGACCGACATGCCGGTCTGCGCGACTTCACCGTTGACCTTGACCAGGCCTTCGGCGATGCGCTGTTCCAGCGCGCGGCGCGAACCCAGGCCGGCCTGGGCCAGCACCTTGTGCAGGCGCTCTTCCAGCTTGAACTGTTCGGAGGTGGCTTCGCGCTTCAGCGAGAGCTTGTTACGGGGGGTGTCACTCATCAGTTTTGCTCCGGCCGACGGTTTCGGGGTCGGCCTCTGGTTCGGAATCGGCTTGGTCAACAGCCACGGTCGTCATCGCGACGGCGTTGTCTTCGCGTTCGTTCAGGGGCACCGCGCGCTCGCCCGGCGCGGAATCGGGGTGCCCATCATCAAGGGGCGAAGGTGCTTGCTCATCGGAAGCCGACGCAGACGCTGCGTCGGCGGAGTCGGGGGTGTCGCTGCCGGCCAGGCCGGCGTCATCGTTGGCAGCAGCGCCATCGGCGCCAGCTGAAATGTCCGGACCCTCGGCACTGGCGGCGGCCGGTGCGTCGCGGTCCAGGGCCAGCTGGGGTTCCAGCTCGCCCAGGTCCTTCAGTTCCGACAGCGGCGGCAACTCGTCCAGGCGCTTCAGGCCGAAGTAGTCCAGGAAGCCCTTGGTGGTGCCGAACAGGGCAGGCTTGCCGGGCACGTCGCGGTGGCCGACCACGCGGATCCACTCGCGTTCCTCCAGCGCCTGGATGATGTTGCTGCTGACCGCCACGCCGCGCACCTGCTCGATCTCGCCACGAGTGATCGGCTGCCGGTAGGCGATCAGCGCCAGGGTTTCCAGGGTGGCACGGGTATAGCGGGTCTTGCGTTCGGTCCACAGCCGGCTGATCCAGCCATGCACTTCGCCGGTCACCTGGTAGCGGAAGCCGGAGGCGACCTCGACCAGTTCCACGCCACGGCCTTCGCAGGCTTCGCGCAGGCGCTCAAGCGCACGTTCGATGCTGCCCGGCGGTGCCGGCTCCTCTTCCGGGAACAGGTCTTTCAGCTGGGCCAGGGTGAGCGGCTGGCTGGAGGCCAGCAGGGCACCCTCGACAATGCGGTTGATCAGCGTTTGGTCCATCGGCAGTCAGCGCTCACTCGTTCTCGTTGGCGGCGTCGTTGTCGTCGAACTCGCTGCTGAACTGCAGCGGGGCATTGGTGTTGCCGGCGGCTAGGGACTTCACGTAGATCGGCGCCAGCGGCTCTTCCTGGACGATGTCCAGCAGCTGTTCCTTGGCCAGTTCCAGCACCGCCAGGAACGTGACCAGCACGCCCAGCTTGCCTTCTTCTGCGGTGAACAGCCCTTCAAAACGGTAGAACTTGCCATCTTCAAGCCGGCCCAGCACTTCGCCCATGCGCTGCCGCACGCTCAGCGCCTCGCGCTTGATGGCGTGGCCACTGAACAGCTCGGCGCGCTTGAGCACGTCGTGCAGGGCCAGCAGCATTTCCTTCAGGTCCACCGGCGGCGGCAGCTTCACCGCAGCACGTTCGGGCATGAAGGCGTGTGCCACCGTGGTGTCGCGGTCCTGGCGGGGCAGGGCGTCGATGTCCTCGGCGGCCTGCTTGAAGCGTTCGTACTCCTGCAGGCGGCGCACCAGTTCGGCGCGCGGGTCGGCCTCGTCGCCTTCCTCGCTGACCGGGCGCGGCAGCAGCATGCGCGACTTCACCTCGGCCAGGATCGCGGCCATGACCAGGTACTCGGCGGCCAGCTCGAAGCGCAGCTCGCGCATCACGGTGATGTATTCCACGTACTGCCGGGTGATCTCGGCCACGGGAATGTCCAGTACGTCCAGGTTCTGGCGGCGGATCAGGTACAACAGCAGGTCCAGCGGGCCTTCGAAGGCATCCAGGATGACTTCCAGCGCGTCCGGCGGGATGTACAGGTCCTGCGGAATCTGCAGGACCGGTTGCCCATGCACCACGGCCAGCGGCATTTCCTGCTGCTGGGGGGCGGGCGGCCGGGTTGGCGGGTTCGCGTCGAGCGCGAGTTCGGAAGTCATCTAATGGACATCAGGATTGCATCGGACCAGTCGCGGCAGCGGGTTCACCGGGCCAACGCCACGGCGCCCCACGGCACCAGACACGCCGGGATCGGCGCGATTCCACACATATCAAACAGCAGGACGCGCCGCAGTAAACGGCAGCGACGGAACTACGGGGAGGTCGTCTACGTGGCCCGGCCAGGTGGTCCGGTTCGAAGCAGCGGGACGGTCGTCGGGGGCTGCGTTGGCCGCAGAAACCGACGGGCTGCTGCATCCAGCCACGTGCAATGGTGTCTAGGGTAAGCCTTTGTCGCGCCAGTGTCCAGCCGGGCTGGGGCGAGGGCGGCATTGGCTAGAATCTGCGCACCCGACAACGCAAGCGAGGAAATGCCGTGTGGTATGTGATTGAAGGCTATGACGGCCAGGACGTGCTGGCACAGCGACTGCAAGCACGTCCGGAACACCTGGCGCGCCTGTACGCGCTGCGCGACGAAGGCCGCCTGCTGCTGGCCGGACCGTGCCCGGCAGTAGACAGCGAGGACCCGGGCCCGGCCGGCTTCAGTGGTTCGGTGGTGATCGCGCAGTTCGAGTCGCTCGTGCAGGCCCAGGCCTGGGCTGATGCCGACCCTTACGTAGCCGCGGGCGTCTACACCCATGTACAGGTGCGTCCGTTCCGCAAGGTCCTGCCGTGAACGCGGAGCGGATCGAGCGGATGCGTGACGCACTGCAGCAGGCGCTGGCCCCGAGCGTGCTGGAAATCGAAGACGACAGTCATCGTCATGCAGGCCACGCCGGTGCGCGCGATGGCCGCGGTCATTTCAACGTGCATGTGGTCAGTGAACGCTTCGCCGGACTGGGGCCACTGGCCCGGCATCGCGCGGTCTATGCCGCGCTGGGCGCGATGATGGAGACCGACATCCACGCGCTGTCCATTCGTGCATTGACCCCGTCAGAACAGGGCTGAGCCCTTGTCCCACACTGTCCTGGCGGGTCCGTCAGCGGGCCCGCCACAGACAGATTTCCATGTCCATTTCAGGACATTCGCCTAACGGACTGTTTACAAGCCCAGATGGAAACGCTTACATTCCGCGCCAATGCTGGTAGGTCCAAGCCGTGGAGGGCGGCTTCGTGAACAAGGCAGCTATCACAATCAAAGACGTCGCTCGCGAAGCCCGGGTCTCCGTGGCCACGGTTTCCCGCGCGCTCAACGGGCATGAAAATGTCGCCGAACCGGTCCGCCAGCTTGTGCTGGAGGTGGCCGCACGGCTGCGTTACACCCCGCACGCCGCCGCCCGCAGCCTCAGCAGCCGTCGCACCAATACGGTGGGCGTGGTACTGCCTGACCTGTACGGCGAATTCTTCTCCGAGCTGATGCGCGGCATCGACAACGTCGCCCGCAACCGCCGCCAGCACCTGCTGGTGTCCAGTTACCACGGTGACCAGGAGCAGCAGGGCGCTGCCCTGCGCGCCATGCGCGGCCGCGTCGACGGCCTGCTGGTGCTCTCGCCCTATGCGGAGAGCCCGGGATTCCTGACCGACAACCTGCCGCAGTCGTTGCCAACGGTGTTGATCAACACCTATCTGCCCGGGCAGGACCACCCGGTGCTGAGCATCGATGACCATGCCGGTGCGATGGCGATGACCCGCCATCTGCTTGACGCGGGTCACCGCCGTATCGCTTTCATTTCTGGCCCGGACCTCAACTTCGACGCGCGCGAGCGCCTGCGTGGCTTCCGTGACGCGTTGGCGGCTTTCGGCAGTGACGCCGAAGGCATCGAGCTGCCCGGTGATTTCGACGAAGCTTCCGGCCATCGCGCCGGTCAGGAGTTGTTGGCAGCCGGAGCGCTGCCTGATGCCGTGTTCGCCGCCAACGACATGATGGCGCTGGGTTGCCTGTATGCGTTCACGCAGGCAGGTGTCCACGTTCCGTCCGACGTCGCCCTGGCCGGTTTCGATGACATTCCACTGGCGCGTTTCGTCCACCCGTCGCTGACCACCATGCAGGTCAGCATCGCCGAACTCGGCGATCGGGCCATGACGCGCCTGATGCAGTTGATGGACGGCACCTCCACGGATGGGACAGGGGACAAGCAGACCCTGGTTCCCCGCTTGATAGTTCGCGATTCCACCACTCCGCCATCCGGCCGTTGAAGCCGGAGGCGTTCCTTCTTTTTTGATTGATCGCAGGGACCGCGCAAGCGGTTACCGCCACCCGGAGATTGAGTTGATGATGCACACCACCTTCCGCACGCCGGCGCGCCGGCTGCTGAGCACCGCACTGGTCAGCTGCCTGATGCTGGCTGCTGCTCCGAACGTCATGGCGCAGTCGGCCAATGCCAGCCTGCGCGGCCAGGTTTCCGGCGCGCAGGCCGGCGCCGAGGTGACCGCCACCAACGTGGCCACCGGCACCGTCCGTCGCGGTACCGTCCGTGCCGATGGAAGCTACTCGCTGATGGGCCTGGACCCGGGCACCTATGACGTGGTCGCCAACGGCCAGTCGCAGAAGGTCACCGTCACCGTGGCCTCGACCGCTACCCTGAACTTTGCCGGCGCTGCCAGCAGCACCCCGGGTACGACCGCAGCCACCAACCTGGACACTGTCAACGTCGTCGCGCCGACCCTGCTGCAGGAAGTGCGCACGTCCGAAGTCGGCAAGACCGTCAGCCTGCAGCAGATCCAGACCACCCCGCAGGTCTCGCGCAACTTCCTGGAGTTCGCCGACGCGGTGCCGGGCATGATCTTCACCCGCGACGCCAAGGGCAACACCTCGCTGCGCGGCGGTGCCACCAACTCCGACGGCACCAACGTCTACATCGACGGTGTGGGCCAGAAGAGCTACGTCAAGGGCGGCGGCGTGGCCGGTCAGTCCGGCAGTGCCGGTAACCCGTTCCCGCAGCTGGCCATCGGCGAGTACAAGGTCATCACCGGCAACTACAAGGCCGAGTACGGCCAGGTGTCCAGTGCAGCGGTCACGGCCGCGACCAAGTCGGGTACCAACGAGTTCAAGGGTGAAACCTTCTACCGTTATACCAACGACAGCATGCGCGCGATGACCCCGGCCGAGCGTCAGCCGGGCAAGGGCAAGGAGGATTCGGCCGAGAAGGAATACGGCTTCGCCCTGGGCGGCCCGATCGTCAAGGACAAGGCCCACTTCTTCGTGACCTATGAAGCCAAGCGCTTCGATCTGCCGGTGACCATCGCACCGCATGGTTCGGTGACCAACAAGGCCAACCGCGTCCCGGCTGATGCCCAGGCCGGCCTGGGCCCGGCCAGCCAGCCGTTCCAGCAGGACCTGATCTTCGCCAAGGTCGACTTCGAGCCGACCGACAACGATCGCCTGGAACTGACCTTCCAGGACCGTGATGAAACCCAGCAGCAGTTCTCGGACCAGACCGCGCCGATGCACGGCAAGGAAACCAAGAACACTGACCGCCGTTACGCGCTGCGCTGGAACCACAGCGGTGAGCGTTACTACAACGAGCTGATGGTTACCCACGAGGATTCGTTCAACAATCCCAAGCCGCTGAGCATGGGCAACGGTTTCAACTACACCGCGCCGGACGGCAAGAACGAGGAGCGCGCCATCGTCTCGATCGGTGGTTCCTCGGCAATGTCGTCGCAGGTGAAGGGCCAGAAGGGCTGGTCGGTCGAAGACAACCTGACCCTGGATGGCATCCAGTGGGCGGGCGACCACACCATCAAGATGGGTGCCAAGTACAAGCAGATCGACCTGTACGCCTCCGATGCGGCGCAGATCAATCCGCAGTTCTACTACACCATCGACAACCCGACCTTCCCGGACAGCATCCCGTACAAGGCACAGTTCGTGAAGCCGGTCACCGGCGTGTCCGGCGTGTCCGGCGAAGTGCGCTCGAAGGTGAAGCAGATCGGTCTGTTCATCCAGGATGACTGGCAGGTCAACGACCACCTGCAGCTGAACCTCGGCCTGCGCTGGGACTACGAGAAGAACCCGTCCTATCTGGACTTCGTGACCCCGCCGGAAGTGGTCAATGCGCTGTTCGCGCAGGATCCGCGTGCCGCCGCTGGCCAGAGCTACGCTGACACGCTGGCGCTGAGCGGCCTGAACATCAACGATTACATCAGCAACGGCCACAACCGCAAGGCATTCAAGAATGCCTGGCAGCCGCGTCTGGGTTTCTCGTATGACATCAATGCCGACGAGCAGCACGTGATCCACGGTGGTGCCGGTCGTTCCTACGACCGCGACCTGTTCGACTATCTGCAGCTGGAAACCACCAAGCTGGCCCTGCCGCAGCCGACGATCTACTTCCGCAATCCGGCAACCGGTCAGTGCTTCCAGGGCAACGCCGCGTGCTATGACTGGAACCCGAACCTGCTCAACGGTATCGGCAACCTCCAGAGCCTGGTCGGTTCGACCAGCAATGCCGGCTTGGAAGTCGACCTGCTGAACAACAATCTGAAGGTGCCCTACGCTGACCAGTTCAGCCTGGGCATGAGCAACCAGATCGGCGACTGGCTGACCGACGCCACCATCTCGCGCACGCTCACCTATGACGGCTTCGCCTTCACCCTGGGCAACCGCTACCCGACCGGCAACTTCTTCGACGATCCGCGTCTGTGCGGTGGCACCGAAGCCGGTCTGGGCCAGGCGTGGAGCTGCAACGTGCCGGGCTTCGGCAGCCTGATCATCGGCCAGCAGGGCATCAAGACCCGTGCTACCCAGATCCTGTTGTCGGCGCAGAAGCCGTTCACCCAGGAAAGCGGCTGGGGCACCTCCATCGCCTATACCTGGACCACCGCCCGCCACAACCGTGACATCAACGAGCACTACGCGTTCGACCGTGGCGTGATCGGTGACTACCCGACCATCCGCTCCAACGGCGCGCCGCGTCACCGCCTGGTGGTGACCGGTTCGTATGCGGGCTTCTGGGGCATCACCTTCGGTGGCAAGATCACCCTGGCCACCCCGACCGCGATCAACGACTGGTACGGCGTGCCGCAGGCCAATGGCTTCGACCTGCCGACCCCGATGGCGGCGGTTCCGGGTGGCAACGGCAAGTTCCTGCTGGGTGGCAAGATCTTCGGTTATCGCTCGGTCGACCTGCAGGCGACGAAGACGTTCAAGATGCCGGGCGATACCGAGCTGTATGCGCGTATCGACATCATCAATGTGTTCAACTTCGACAATTTCTCGAACTACAACTACTACAAGAATGGCAAGTTGACCGCGAGCTACAACGAGACCGGCGACATCGTCGGTACGCCGCGCCAGGTCAAGGCCGAAGTGGGCTTCCGCTTCTAAGCCCGGATGGATGCATGACCCCGATGCCGCCGCTCCGCCGGCGGCATCGGGCGCGTGAAAACAGCAATGGCCGGCCCTGTGCCGGTCCATTGCCCATGCCGCTGCCGGTCAGGGGGCATCGGCATGGGCAATGATCGCGGTGTCAAACCACGTTTTTCGTGGTTTTTTAAGAACGCACCTTGTAAACGATTTCAGATCATTGGACGGTATGCTTTCCCATCGATCAGACCACCGGAGAAATCGCGCCATGCAGGCACGTCATCTGTTGTCCGCCGCAGCGTTGAGCCTGGCCGTGGCCGCCTGCCAGCCGGCCCAGCAGGAGCCTGCCAAGCCGCGGCCGCCGGTGATCCTGATCGAGGCCGATGCACCGCCGCGGCCGATGAAACCTGAGCTGCCGCCGCTGTTCGATGACATCGAGCGCCGCACCTTCCAGTTCTTCTGGGATACCACCAACGAGATCAATGGCCTGACCCCGGACCGCTATCCGTCGCGGCCGTTCGCCAGCATCGCCTCGGTCGGCTTCGCACTGACCGCGTATCCGATCGGCATCGAGAACGGCTGGGTCAGCCGCAACCAGGCGATCGACCGCACCCTGACTACCCTGAAATTCTTCCGCGACGTGCCGATGGGCCCGCAGCGTACCGGCAAGGCGGGTTACAAGGGCTTCTATTACCACTTCCTGGACATGCAGGAAGGCCGTCGCTACGACAGCTGGGTCGAACTGTCCTCGGTGGATACCGCGCTGCTGATGATGGGGGTGCTGTTCGCGCAGTCGTACTACGACGGTGACGATCCGCGCGAGAAGGAAATCCGCCAGATCGCCGACACGTTGTACAGGAAGGTCGACTGGCCCTGGCTGCAGCAGCGTGCGCCGCTGATCTCGATGGGCTGGTTCCCCGAGAGCGGTTTCATCGACCACGACTGGATGGGCTACAACGAGGCCATGATGGTCTACATCCTTGCCCTCGGTTCGCCGACGCACCCGGTCAGCCCGGATGCGTGGACGGTGTGGACGCGCACCTATGACAACGACTGGGGGGTCTACCAAGGCCAGGAATACCTGTCCTTCGGCCCACTGTTCGGCCACCAGTACAGCCACGTCTGGATCGACTTCCGCGACATCCAGGACGCCTACATGCGCGAGCGCGGCAGCACCTACTTCCTCAACAGCCGCTCGGCCGCACTGGCCCAGCGTGAGTACGCCATCGCCAACCCGATGCAGTGGAAGGATTACGGCGAGAACGTCTGGGGCCTGACCGCCAGCGATGGCCCGCAGAACACCACGCAGGAATACCGTGGCGAGCAGCGCCAGTTCCGCCATTACTCTTCGCGCGGCGCTGGCCTGCGCGAAAACTTCGATGACGGCACCATCGCTCCGACCGCCGCGATCGCGTCGGTGGTGTTCGCGCCGGAACAGGTGATCCCGGCCACGCTGGAGATGCACAAGCGCTACGGCGATTACATCTATTCCAGCTACGGCTTCCTGGATTCGTTCAATCCCAGCTTCAACTACGACATCCCGATCAAGACCGGCCGCGTGGTGCCGGATCGTGGCTGGGTCGCCAGCGACTACATCGCCATCGACCAGGGGCCGATCCTGACCATGATCGCCAACTATCGCAATGATTTCGTCTGGGAAGTGATGAAGAAGAACCCGTACATCCGCAAGGGCCTGGAGCGGGCGGGGTTCAGTGGTGGCTGGCTGGCGCCGGAAGGTTCGTTCCAGCCGCTGGAACTGCAGAAAGACGAAAAGGCCGCGGCGGCACGCGCGGTGGGTATCGCCGAATCACGCGCGGCTGCCGCGCAGGAACAGAAGAACAATGCCAACCGCAACACAGGCCAGGGCAAGTAACCCGATGCCGAACTGGATCGACCGTCTGCGCCGCTGGACACTGCCAACCCTGGCCGCACTGGCCGTGGCCGGCTGCGCCCGCACCGAACCGGGCACCACCACTGTGCGCTTCTGGGCAATGGGCCGGGAAGCCGAGGTGGTCAGCGAACTGATCCATGAGTTCGAAGCCGAGAACCCGGGCATCAAGGTGGACGTGCAGAACATCCCGTGGACCGCTGCGCACGAAAAGCTGCTGACCGCGTTCGCCGCCGACGGCCTGCCGGACGTGTGCCAGCTCGGCAACACCTGGGTGCCGGAGTTCGCCGAGCTCGATGCGCTGACCCCGTTGCAGCCGTTCGTCGATCACTCTGCCGTGGTCGATGAGAAGGACTATTTCCAGGGCATCTGGGACACCAACGTGATCCACGGCGAGCTGGTCGGCGTGCCGTGGTATGTCGATACGCGCCTGATCTACTACCGCAAGGACCTGCTGGCCAAGGCCGGCTACGACCACCCGCCGCGCACGTGGCAGGAGTGGGATGAGCAGATGGCAGCGATCAAGCGCATGCAGGGCCCGAACCGCTATGCGGTGCTGATGCCGATCAACGAGTTCGAGCAGCAGCTGTCGCTGGCACTGCAGCAGCCCGATCCGCTGCTGCGCGATGATGACACCCGCGGCAACTTCAGCAGCCCCGGCTTCCGCCGCACGCTGGCGTTCTACGCCAACATGTTCGAGCAGGGCTGGGCGCCGAAGATGTCCGAGACGCAGATCTCAAACGTCTGGGATGAGTTCTTCCGCGGCTTCAACGTCTTCTACATTTCCGGCCCATGGAACATCCGCGAGTTCAAGAAGCTGCAGCCGAAGGAACTGGAAGGGCAGTGGGGCACCGCAGCGCTGCCGGGGCCGGAGGGTCCGGGCGCGGGCATCGCCGGTGGCACCAGCCTGGTGATCTTCCGCAAGTCGCAGCAGAAGGAGGCGTCGTGGAAGCTGATCGAGTTCCTGTCGCGCCCGCAGATCCAGGCACGTTTCCATTCGATCATCGGCGACCTGCCGCCACGCCGCAGCACGTGGAGTGCGCCGTCGCTGGCCAACGATCCGCTGGCCGCAGCGTTCCGTGACCAGCTGGAGCGGGTCAAGCCGACGCCGAAGGTGCTCGAATGGGAGCGCATCGTGCAGGAAATGCGCATCGTCACCGAGAAGGTGGTGCGCGGTGGCCTGCCGCAGGACAAGGCCGTCGAAGAGCTCGACCAGCGCGTGGACAAGGTGCTGGCAAAGCGCCGCTGGATGCATGAACAACAACGCCTGCAGCAGCGCGTTCCGTCGCCGCAATCGAGCAGTGCCGTGGCCGCCGGGAGCGCGCAATGAAACGTACTTCACTCGCCGGCTGGATTTTCGCCGGTCCCTCGCTGATCGTGCTGGGCGTGTTCTTCGGCCTGCCGGTGGCTTCGGCGCTGGCGCTGAGCGTGACCGACTTCGACCTGTATGCCCTGGCTGACAGCAGCAACCTGCGCTTTGTCGGCCTCGGCAACTACATCGATCTGCTGCAGACACCGATGTTCTGGAAGTCGCTGTGGAATACCACTTACTTCGTGTTGATCGGTGTGCCCTTGTCGATCGGCGTGTCGCTGGGCGCGGCAATGCTGCTGAATGCGCCGGCCGCACGCTTCAAGGCGTTGTTCCGCACCGCGCTGTTCGCGCCGGTGGTGACCACGCTGGTGGCGGTGGCGGTGATCTGGCGCTACCTGTTCCATACCAGCTACGGCCTGGTGAACTACGGCCTGGGCCATCTGGGCATCAGCCCGATCGACTGGCTGGGCGATCCCAACTGGGCGATGCCGACCATCATGCTGTTCGCGGTGTGGAAGAACTTCGGCTACAACATGGTGATCTTCCTGGCCGGCCTGCAGGCGATCCCGCATGACCTGTACGAGGCCGCGCGCATCGACGGTGCCTCGCGCTGGAAGCAGTTCCTGCACATCACCCTGCCGATGCTCGGCCCGGTGCTGCTGGTGGTCGGCGTGATTACCGTGTCCGGCTACTTCCAGCTGTTCGCCGAACCCTACGTGATGACCCGCGGCGACCCACTGCAGAGCACCGTCAGCGTGCTGTATTTCATGTTCGAGGAAGGCTTCAAGTGGTGGAACCTGGGACGCGCCTCCGCCGTGGCGTTCCTGCTGTTCCTGATCATCCTGGCGGTGACCACCGTGATGCTGCGTTTCGGCCGCAAGAGGCAGTTGGTATGAGTCGTGAAATCGGCCAGTCGCGCTGGTACCCGTGGTTGATCAATGGTGCGTTGCTGGTGCTGGCCCTGGTCAGCCTGGCACCGCTGTTGTGGATGCTCTCGGTCTCGTTCATGCCGCAGGGCGAGGCCAGCCATTTCCCGCCGCCGCTGCTGCCTTCCAGCATCACCACGCACAACTACCATGAGCTGTTCGCGCGCACTGGCATGGGCGGCAACTTCGCCAACAGCCTGCTGGTGTCGCTCGGCATCACGGTCGGTTCGCTGCTGCTCAACACCATGGCCGGCTACGCGTTCGCCAAGCTCAACTTCGTCGGCCGCGAGCGCCTGTTCCAGGTGCTGATGGCGGCGCTGGTGATTCCGGCGCAGGTGGCGATGCTGCCGCTGTTCCTGCTGATGAAGCAGCTGGGCCTGGTCAACAGCTTCGGTGGCGTGATCGTGCCAGCGCTGGCCAGCGTGTTCGGCATCTTCCTGGTACGCCAGTACGCGCGTTCCATCCCGGACGAACTGCTGGAAGCGGCGCGCATCGACGGGGCAGGGGAGCTGCGCATTTTCTTCCAGATCGTGCTGCCGATGCTCAAGCCGGTGCTGGTGACCCTGGCGATCTTCACCTTCATGGGCGCATGGAACGATTTCATGTGGCCATTGATCGTGCTGACCGACCAGGAGCACTACACTTTGCCGGTGGCACTGGCCACCCTCTCGCGCGAGCACATCATGGACGTGGAAATGATGATGGCTGGCGCGGTGGTCACCGTGGTCCCGGTGCTGGCGCTGTTCCTGGTGCTGCAGCGGTACTACATCCAAGGTCTGTTGCTGGGGAGCGTCAAGGGATGAAGCGAACGATCGCCGTTGGACTGTGCCTGTTGTGGACTTCCCTGGCGATCGCCGCACCACCGGCGCTGCCGGCACCGAAGCTGCTGGACGACTTCGACGACATCGCAGCCTGGACGCTGGTGCTGTCCGACCAGGTCAGCGGTTCGCTGCGCCCGGTCAGTGGTGCCGGTGGTGGCCGCGCGCTGTGCCTGGACTATGACTTCCACGATGTCTCCGGCTACGTCGGCATCCGCCGCGCGCTGAACATCGAATACCCGGTCAATTACCGCTTCGGATTCCAGCTGCGTGGCGAATCGCCGGGCAACGACCTGCAGTTCAAGTTGATCGATGCCAGCGGCGACAACGTCTGGTGGGTCAACCGGCCCGGCTACAGGTTCCCCAAGGCGTGGACGCCGGTCGAGTACCGCCGCCGCCAGATCGACAAGGCGTGGGGTCCCTCGCCCGAGAAGGAGATGGCACGAAGCGCCGCCGTCGAGTTCACGATCTACAGCAAGGTCGGTGGCCGCGGCACGGTGTGCTTCGACAAGCTGACCCTGCAGGGCCTGCCGCCGCAGGATGATTCGGCGTTGGTGCCATCGGTGATTGCCGATACGGCCACCGCGCTGCAGGACCGCATGATCGACGGCAAGAGCGACACGTTCTGGATCAGCGGTGGCGTCAAGCAGCAGACCATCAGCCTGGACCTGCACAAGAGCCGCGAGATCGGCGGTGTAGTGATCGATTGGCTGCCGAACCTGGAAGCCAATCGCTACACCGTGCGGACGTCCGAGGATGGCCGGGACTGGCGCACTGTGCGCGAGGTGACCGGCGGTGCGGGGGGGCGCGATTGGCTGGCGCTGCCGGATACCGACGCGCGCTACGTGCGTTTCGATCTGCGCGATGGCCCGAACTGGCGCTACGGCATCCGTGACATCGCGCTCAAGCCGCTGGCGTTCGCCGCAACGCCCAATGCCTTCCTGTCCTCGGTGGCCGCCGATCTGCCGCGTGGCTCGTTGCCGCGTGCCTATGTGGGCGAACAGCCGTACTGGACCCTGCTCGGCCTTGATGGTGGCCAGGAGCAGGCGCTGATCAGCGAAGATGGCGCGCTGGAGCCGGCCAAGGGCAGCTTCAGCATCGAGCCGTTCATCCGCCTGGACGGCAAGCTGCTGGACTGGTCGAAGGTCGCCATCACCCAGTCGCTGCAGGATCACTACCTGCCGATCGCCACCGTCGACTGGGTGCATGAGAAGGCCGGGCTTTCGGTGACCAGTTTCGTGCAGGGCACGCCCGAGCGCGCGCAGCTGATCGGCCGCTACCGGCTGAGCAATCCGGACAAGGTCGCGCACGAGTACACCCTGGCGCTGGCAATCCGTCCGTGGCAGGTCAACCCGCCCACCCAGTTCCTCAACACCGTCGGTGGCTTCAGCCGCATCGATGCACTGAATGTGGGCGAACAGCTGGTTCGGGTCAACGGTGAGCCGCGCATCTATCCGCTGCAGGTGCCGGATGCGCGCTTTGCCAGTACGTTCGATGGCAAGCTCGATGCGATGCATCTGGAAAGCGGCAAGTACCCGGCCACGACCGCAGTGAAGGACAGCACCGGCATGGCGTCGGGTGCGCTGATGTACACGATCAAGCTCGAGCCCGGCCAGAGCCGCGAAGTGGCGGTGGTGCTGCCGCAGACCGGTGGCTGGGCGCCGCAGGCGCTGGACGTGGCCAAGGCGCAGGCGCAGGTGGCCGATCAATGGCGGCAGAAGCTGGGCGTGGTCTCGCTGCAGGTGCCGGCTGCGGGCCAGGCACTGGTCGATACCCTGCGCACGGCCGTCGCGCACATGCTGATCTCGCGGGTTGGCCCACGCCTGCAGCCGGGCACGCGCTCGTACGCGCGCAGCTGGATCCGCGATGGCGCGATGATTTCCGAGGGCCTGCTGCGCATGGGGCGCAGCGATGCCGTGCGTGACTACATCAACTGGTATGCGCCGTACCAGTTCGAGAACGGCAAGGTGCCGTGCTGCGTCGACGCGCGCGGCAGCGACCCGGTACCGGAGAACGACAGCCATGGCGAACTGATCTACAGCATTGCCGAGTATGGACGCTACACCGGCGACAGCACGTTCACCGAGCTGATGTGGCCGCACGTGCAGGGCGCCTACAACTACATGGAGCAGCTGCGCGCCAGCGAGCGCACCGAGGAAAACCGCGCACGCAATCCTGCCTTCTACGGGATGATGCCGGCCTCGATCAGCCACGAAGGCTATTCGGCCAAGCCGATGCATTCGTACTGGGATAATTTCTGGGCGTTGCGCGGCTACACGGACGCGGCATCGCTGGCGGCCCAGCTGGGCAAGGTCGAGGCGATGCAGATCGCCGGATCGCGTGACCAGTTCCGTGATGACCTGCAGGCCTCGCTGCTGTCGGCGATGCAGCAGCACGACATCGACTACCTGCCGGGCTCGGCCGAGCTGGGCGATTTCGATGCGACCTCGACCACCATCGCGCTGGCGCCGGGCGGCGAGCAGGGCCGACTGCCGCAGCAGGCACTGGAGGCGACCTTCGAGCGCTATTGGAAGGAGTTCGTGGCCCGCCGCGACGGCAAGCGTGAGTGGAAGGACTACACCCCGTACGAGTGGCGCAACGTGGCGGCGTTCGTACGCCTGGGCTGGCGTGACCGCGCCTGGCAGGCCAC
Organism: Stenotrophomonas sp. Sm2128; assembly: GCF_030985535.1. Classification (NCBI taxonomy): domain Bacteria; kingdom Pseudomonadati; phylum Pseudomonadota; class Gammaproteobacteria; order Lysobacterales; family Lysobacteraceae; genus Stenotrophomonas; species Stenotrophomonas sp. Sm2128. The sequence continues at coordinate 12,860 of NZ_JAPTFQ010000031.1, read as the reverse complement.
CGAGTTCTTCTTCAGGGACCGTGCGCCGCAGGCCTGGAACCAGTGGGCCGAGGTGGTCTCGCGCACGCCGCGCAAGCCGTTCTTCGTCGGTGACCTGCCGCACGCCTGGGTAGCCTCGGACTTCGTGCGCTCGGCCTTGGACATGTTCGCGTACAGTCGTGACATGGACGATGCGCTGGTGCTGGCCGCCGGCATTCCGAGCGCCTGGCTGCAGGGCGAGGGCATCGCCGTGCAGGGCCTGCGCACGCCGCAGGGCCAGCTCAACTACCGCCTGCAGCGCAGCGACAGGCAGCTGGTGCTGGAGGTGCAGCCGGGCCTGGTGCCACCGGTCGGTGGCGTGGTGTTGCCGTGGCCGTACGCCGGTGATCCGGCCGAGGCGACGATCAACGGCGAAGCGGCCGAATGGGTCAACAAGGAACTGCACGTGCACCAGCTGCCGGCGCGGGTCGAGATCGATGTACCGAGCGCGGTGCGCCGCGCCGAGCGCAAGGGGCAGTAACGATGAAGCAGCAGGGGGCAAGGGTGCGCACGATCGTGCGCGCCCTTGGGCTGGCCATTGCATTGGCACTGCCGGGCGCCGTGATGGCGGCCGATCCAGCCGCCGGGGCAGCGGCTGATGTCGCCACCGCGCCAGGCATGAGCATGGTCACCTTCAACCTGCATCATGACCGCGAGGACTGGCCACGCCGGCGCCGCACCATCCTGGCCGAACTCAAGCGCCTGCAGCCGGATGCGGTTGCCCTGCAGGAGGTGATCCAACGCCGCAACGTGCGAAACCAGGCGCAATGGCTGGCCAGCCAACTTGGTTACAGGTACGTGTTCGTGTCCACCGATGCGGTCGGCGCGCCCAAGCGCTACGGCAATGCGCTTCTGACCCGGCGGCCGATCCTTGCCCAGGGGGATCATCTGCTGCAGCCCTTGGACGACTACCGCACCGTGGCCCACCTGCGGATCGACGTCGATGGCACGCCGGTAAACGTCTACGCCACGCATCTGAACGAGCGCAGTGATGAGAGCGGACAACGCATCCGTCGCAGCCAGGTCGAGGACCTGCTGCGCTTCATCAGCGCGACGTCGGCGGGCGCACCGGTGGTGATCGCAGGTGACTTCAATGCACTGGTGGATGCCGGCGATCTGAGCGAGCTGCGCAGCCATTACGGCGACAGTTACGGCAGCGTGCACGTCAACACCGATCTGTCCGGGGTCAGTACGCTCAACCGCCACTATTACCAGGCGCCGTCGCGGATCGACCACATCTTCTTCCAGCAGGACGAGATGGTCGCGCGCGAGGCGAAGATCCTGTTCGACCAGCCCGACGACAGCGGTCGCTGGGCCTCGGACCACTACGGCGTGTGGACCCGCCTGCAGTTCGCGCCGAAACCCTGACGGGACACGCTTGGGTAGGTGCCAACCCTGGTTGGCACGGGCGTGTCCGCGTGCACTCGATCAACGGCGCCAACCAAGGTTGGCCTCTACCAAAGCGGTGACCGTGCGCGGGTTGTGCCCTGGTGGGTGCCAACCTTGGTTGGCACGGAGGTGCCCGCTGGCGACCGACCCACGGCGCCGACCAAGGTCGGCCTCTACCAATGCGCTGTGCGTGCATCAGGTAGGTGCCAACCTTGGTTGGCACGGTTCGGCCCGAAGCACAAACAGAAACGGCGGGGATCATTGATCCCCGCCGGTTCGTTTTCACGCTATCAAGGAGCGATCAGTTCGCCGGCGGCGTGCGCTTGGCGGCCTCTTCGTCTTCTTCATCAGCCTTGGCTTCTGCAGCCTGGGCTGCAGCGTCGGCATGGCCATCGGCGACCGGATCGATCGACGGCGTCACCACCGCATCAGCGCTCGGGGCGGCGGCTTCGATCGGTGCGGCTTCGACCGCCACCGGAGCGACCGGCTGTTCCACGATCGGCGCAGTCTCGACGATCGGCGTGGCTTCAACGGCCGGGGCGGCCTCCACCACCGGGGCACTCTCACTGGCCACCGGCTTGGTTTCAACCACCGGGGTTGCTTCAACCACCTGCGGCTTCGATTCCACGACCGGCGCGGCCTCGACTGCGACCGGCTTCGCTTCGATCACCGGAGCGGCTTCAACCACCGCGGCCGTTTCAGCCACAACCGACTTTGCTTCGATGGCCGGCGCAGCAGCGTCCACCACCGGAGTGACGTTGGCGACCGGTGCGGCAGCGGCGACCGGCTGGACCGGGGTCGCGGCGTCGATGGCATCGAGCATGCTGGTCTGGACCGGCGAGGACACCGCTTCGGTCTTCGCAGCTTCGACCGGTGCCTGCACTTCAGCCACGACCGGGGCGGCGGCTTCGACCACAGCGCTGCTCACCACGGCAACCGGCGCGGCGACAACAGCGGCGGCAGCACGGGCTGGCTTCTCGGCTTCGACAGCGACCGGCTCGGCTTCGTCATCGAAGTCGAACTCCGGCTGCGAACGCGTGGGCTGCACAGCCGCGACCGGCGCAGTGCCGGCAGTGCTGTCGATGTTCGGCTCGGCGCCGTCGGCGTCATCACTGTCATCACCCTCGTCCTGGTCATCACCCAGGGCGTCGCTGCCGGCGGCGTTCTCGGCGCCACCGCGGCGACGACGACGGCCACCACGACGGCCACGGCGACGGCGGGTTGCGCCTTCGCCAGCCTGCTCGCCATTGGCGTCGGTTGCAGCCTCTTCAGCGGCAACTGCGACCACGTCGGTCGCACTGGCCGCATTGGCAGCGGCGTCGACCGGTGCGGCCGCTTCCACCGGGGCGACCGGGGCGACCGGGGCGGTGGCTTCCTGCGCGTTCACCCCATTGGCGGCGACGGCCGTAGCGGCTACGGCTGCAGCTGCGGTCACGGCTTCGGCAGGTGCTTCGGCGGCATTGCGCTGCGGCTTCTCGGCCGGCTTGTCACCGTCCTGCTGCTGCGGGCGCGGCTGCTTGGGCTGCTTCAGCTTCGGTTGCTGGTTCTGGTTCTGGCCCTGCTGCTCGTTGCGCGGCTTGTTCTGCTGCTGCGGCGGCTGCTGGCCATCCTTGTGCTGCGGCTCCTTCTGCTTGCCCTGCTGCGGCTGCTGCTGCGCATTGCCGTTATTGCCGTTGCGGCCGTCCTTGCGCTGCTCGCCGCGGTCCTTGCGGTTGCCGCCATCCTTCTGCTGCTGCGCGTTGCCATTGCCACGATTGTCGTCGCGACGGTCCTTGCGGTCCTTGTTGCGATCCTTGTTGCGGTCCTTGCGACCGCCGTCCTGCTGCTGGCGTGCAGCCGGGGCAGCCGGTGCCGGCGCGGGCGCCGGTTCGCCACCGAACACGCGCTTGAGCCAACCGATCACGCCGCCCGCCGGGGCCGGCGCAACAGGGGCTGCAGCGACCGGGGCCGGAGCGGCCGCGGCCGGCTCCACTTCCTCGCGCACCGGGGCCGGGGAGGTGTGCTTGACCTGGGTCACCGCCGGCGGCGGGATGTTCAGCTGGCCCTTGGTCAGCGCGTGCACCGGCAGCTTGCGCGGGGTGCCGCGCTGGTAGCTGGGCTTGCTGCTTTCTTCACCCAGCTCGTTCTCGCGCAGGCGGGTCACGGTGTAGTGCGGGGTGTGCAGCTGCTCGTCGGCGACGATCACGATCGGCGCCTCGTGGCGCTGTTCGATCTCGCGCAGGGCGCTGCGCTTCTCGTTCAGCAGGTAATTGGCGATCTCCACCGGGGCCTGCACCAGCACCTGCCCGGTGTTCTCCTTCATCGCATGCTCTTCAGCCACGCGGATGATCGACAGCGACAGCGACTCGACGCTGCGCATGCGGCCGTGGCCGTCACAACGCGGGCAGACGATCTGGCTGGACTCGCCCAGGCTCGGGCGCAGGCGCTGGCGGCTCATTTCCAGCAGGCCGAAGCGCGAGATGCGGCCGACCTGCACGCGCGCGCGGTCGTACTTCAGCGCGTTGGCGAGGCGGTTCTCGACTTCGCGCTGGTGCTTGTTGGAGGCCATGTCGATGAAGTCGATCACCACCAGGCCGCCCAGGTCACGCAGGCGCAGCTGGCGGGCCACTTCCTCGGCCGCTTCCAGGTTGGTCTGGAACGCGGTGTCCTCGATGTCGCTGCCCTTGGTGGCGCGCGAGGAGTTCACGTCGACGGCGGTCAGCGCTTCAGTCTGGTCGACCACGATCGAGCCGCCCGACGGCAGGCGCACGTTGCGCTCGTAGGCGCCTTCGATCTGCGATTCGATCTGGAAGCGATTGAACAGCGGAATGTCGTCCTTGTAGTGCTTGAGCTTGCGCAGGGTCTGCGGCATCACCTGCTGCATGAATTCGCGGGCGTGCTCGTACATCTCCTCGGTGTCCACCAGGATCTCGCCGATGTCGGCGCGCAGGTAGTCACGCAGGGCGCGCACGATCAGGCGCGATTCCTGGTAGATCAGGAACGGGGCGGGCTTGCTCAGTGCCGCTTCGGCAATGGCGCGCCAGACATTGAGCAGGTAGTCCAGGTCCCACTGCAGCTCTTCCGCATCGCGGCCGACGCCGGCGGTACGGATGATCACGCCCATGTCGTCGGGGATGTTCAGCTTGTCCAGGGCGTCCTTCAGCGCGGCCCGGTCTTCGCCCTCGATGCGGCGCGACACACCGCCGGCGCTGGGCGAGTTCGGCATCAGCACCATGTAGCGGCCGGCCAGCGAAATGAACGTGGTCAGGGCGGCGCCCTTGTTGCCACGCTCTTCCTTGTCGACCTGGACGACGATCTCCTGGCCTTCCTTCAGCAGCTCGCGGATGCCGGCCTTGTTGTGGTCGACACCGGCCTGGAAGTAGTCGCGGGAGATTTCCTTCAGCGGCAGGAAGCCATGGCGGCCACCGCCGTACTCGACGAAGGCCGCTTCCAGCGAGGGCTCGATGCGGAAGATCCGGCCCTTGTAGATGTTGGACTTCTTCTGTTCCTTCGACGGCTGTTCGATGTCGATGTCATACAACGACTGGCCATCCACGATGGCAACACGCAGCTCTTCAGCCTGCGTGGCGTTGATCAGCATTCGCTTCATTGTTGCGTTCCTCGCAAGCGGCTACCGCGCGGAACGCCATGGGGTTTCGCCTCTGGACACGGCTCGCCGCCCATTCGCGCAAGCGCGGGGAGGGCGGCTTGGGTTTCCAGCGCTACGACACCACGGCAGGCCGCGGGAGCGCTTCACTCTTATGGTTTTTGGGTGTTGCAGGGCCGCAGGCAGCTGTCAGCCAGGCTGGAGCGCCACGCGGGACATGTTCAGCACGGTTGCGTGTCAGGCATCCGGCGATGGCCGGGAAGGCCGGTGAGCCGCTAACATGGCCGCCCCGCGGGCGGTGGTCGCGCACTGTGCCGGATTCGTCGGAAGCTGGGCTTCTGGCCCTGAGTAACTTCCAACGAAATCAATCCCTTATCTCGCCCCCCGAGTGTAACAGAATAAACAGCCTGATGACCGCCCAAGACCCCACCAAGCCCACTGGCGACAAGCCTTCCGTGCGCATGATCACCGTTCCCGCCGACCGCGCCGGCCAGCGCCTGGACAACTTCCTGCTCGGCCAGCTGAAAGGCGCCCCGCGCAGCCTGGTCTACAAGCTGGTGCGCAGTGGCCAGGTACGGGTGAACGGCGGCCGCGCCAAGGCCGAGCGCAAGCTGGAGGCGGGCGACGAAGTGCGCGTGCCGCCGGTTCGTCTCACCGAAGAGGGAGACAAGGTGGGTCCCCCGGAGGCATTCATGCGCCGGCTGGAGCAGGCCATCGTCTTCGAGGACGCGCGCCTGCTGGCCCTGAACAAGCCCACCGGCGTGGCCAGCCACGGCGGCAGCGGCATCAGCTTCGGCGCGATCGAGACCCTGCGCGCGCTGCGCCCGGGGCAGACCCTGGAGCTGGTCCACCGGCTGGATCGCGACACCTCGGGCCTGCTGATCGTGGCCAAGAAGCGCTCGGCGCTGAGCGAACTGCAGGCGCTGCTGCGTGAAGACCACGGCGCCGGCATCCGCAAGCGCTACCTGACCCTGCTGGCCGGTCGCATGCCCGACGGGGTGATGACGGTCGATGCGCCGCTGCATGTCGGCCTGCGCCAGGGCGGCGAGCGCCATGTGCAGGTCAACGCGATCGGCAAGGAATCGATCAGCCACTTCCGGGTGCTGGAGCGCCGCGGCGGCCATTCCTATTGCGAGGTGCGCATCGAGACCGGCCGTACCCACCAGATCCGCGTGCATGCCCAGCACCTGGGGCATCCGGTGGCCGGCGACGACAAATACGGCGATCCGGCGGTCAACAAGCGGCTTCGTGAGCAGATCGGGCTGAAGCGTCTGTTCCTGCACGCGGCCTCGCTGGAGTTCGCGCTGGACGACGGCAAGAGCCCGTATGTGCTGAACGCGCCGCTGGCCGATGAGCTGGTCGAGGCGCTGGACCGCCTGCGCTGACGGCAGTTCGGCGGCGCCGGGCGCTTGGTCGGCGCCATTCGCAGCGCTCAGACACCCGCGCCTCTTCGCCCTCGCCGGACCTGCGGTGCTCGGCTCGCTACAAGGCGGACCCGGACATCCGCAGCGTAGGCCCATACCCGCACGCAGCCTTTGTAGACTCGAGTCGTACTCGACTCACGCGCGCAGCGCGCGCTTCGCTCTTCAATCTTTTCATCGCGCGGCTGGCGTGCACGGAAAAATGACGGGGCACGGGCGGGGCCGGCTTGCAGGGGTGTCTGCGGCATGGATGCCGCGGACAAGCCCCCATGGACGGGTTCACGGCGTCCCCTGCAAGCCGGCCCCGCCCGTGACCTTTCGATACTGCGGAACGTGCCAGCCGCGAGGGGGCTCAGCCCGTTGGCCGGGAACCCCTCACCACTTGAACAGCACCAGACTGATCGCCAGGGTGCCCATGCCGGCCACCAGGCCATATACCGTCTCGTGGCCCTTGGCATAGCGCTTGGCTGCCGGCAGCAGCTCGTCCAGCGCCAGGAACACCATCACGCCGGCGATCAGTCCGAACACCCAGCCAAACGTGGCGTGCGACAGCGATCCTGACAACAACCAGTAGCCCAGCGCCGCGCCCACCGGCTCAGCCAGGCCGGACAGCAGGCTGGCACTGAACGCATAGAACTTGTTCTGGGTGGCGAAGTACACCGGCACCGCGATCGCGATGCCCTCGGGAATGTTGTGGATGGCGATGGCGAAGGCCAGCGGCATGCCCACCGACGGGCTTTCCAGCGTAGCGAAGAAGGTCGCCAAGCCTTCCGGGAAATTGTGCGCGGTGATCGCCACCGAGGTCAGCAGCGCGACCCGCTTCAGGTACTCGCGACTGTTTTCGCGGAACGCAGGGTCCTGCTTGTCCAGGCTGTCATGCGGATTGGGAATGAAGTGGTCGATCAGCACGATCACGATCACGCCGGCCAGGAAGGCCAACGTGCCGTAGGTGAAGCCGGTGCGCTCGCCATAGGCCAGGGCGAACGAGGCGATGGACTTGTTGAGGATTTCCGATAGCGACACGTAGACCATCGCGCCGCCGGCGAAGGCCAGGCCGAACGCCAGCAGGCGCGGATTGGGGCGGCGCGAGAACAGCACCAGCAGGCTGCCGATGGCAGTGGCCAGACCGGCCGCGAGGGTGACCGACAGTGCGATCCAGACATTTTCGGGGGGAATCTGCAGCATGTACCGACGCGGTCCTGGTCAACAGACAGCCGCCCCGGATGAGCCCGGGGCGGGGAGGGCGAGGCGGGCGTCGGCTGGCCTCGTCGGGGTGCGCGCGATCAGCCGCCGCGGCGCAAGCGTTCTTCGATGGCGAAGCACTGATCGGGCTTCGGCTGCGGCGGGTTGAAGCTGACCGGCACCTGGATGGTGGCCGGCACGGCAGCGCCGTTGCGGGTGGCAGCCTTGAACTGCCAGCCCTGAACGGCCGTTTTGGCCAGTTCGTCCAGCTGCGGGTTGCCGGCGCCGGTCAGCAGGGCGACCTCGCTTGGCTTGCCGTCGGTACCGATGGTCACCTTGAAGGTGCTGGTGCCGCCTACGCCCATGCAGGCCAGTTCAAGCGGGTACTGCGGTGGCGGCGTCTTCACCGCGGCCACTTCGGTCGGCGGCGGCGGCGGTGGTGCCGGCGGTTCCGACGGGCCACAACCGGCCAGGCCGGTCGCAGCAATCAGGGACAGGCTCAGCAAGCGTACGTTCATGGCAGTTGCTCCGTCAGGGCCGAAGTCTTCGCAGCGCAGATGAAGTCGTTCTCGCTCAGGCCGCCCACGTCGTGGGTGGAAAAGCGCACCACGGCGCGGTCGTAGTGCACGCCCAGGTCCGGATGGTGGTCCTCGCGGTGGGCAATCCAGGCCAGCGCGTTCACGAAGGCCATGGTGGCGTAGTAATCCTTGAAGCGGAAGGTGCGCGTCAGGGCCTGTCCGCCCTCGCTCAGCTCCCAGCCGGGAATCTGCGGCAGCAGTTCGGCCAGGCGGGCTTCGCCGAGCTTGTGGTCGCTGCCTTTGCGCGGCACGCAACGGGCCTGGGCCAGTGGAATCAGGTCGGCCATGGGAATCTCCACCTCGTGTTGACTGAACAATGCGCCGGACGGTGTATAAATCGAATGAGCGGCTGACGCTTACTTGGCTAGAATAGCCTGATGATCCAGATCTCCGACACTGCCCAGACCCATTTCCGCAAGCTGATCGAACGCGAGGGCGTGCCCGGCATGGGTGTGCGCTTGAGCGCGGTCGATCCCGGCACCCCGCGCGCCGACGCCCGGCTGGAGTTCGCCGAACCGACCGACCTGCTCGGCGACGAGTGGGCGGTGGACTGCGATGGTTTCACGCTTTACGTTGATGCCGGCAGCGTCGGTTGGCTCGATGGCGCCGAGATCGACATCGTCGCCGGCAGTGCCGGTACCCAGCAGCTGACCATCAAGGCGCCGCGCATCAAGGGCGAAGCGCCCGGCGATGCCGCTTCGCTGGTCGAGCGCGTGCACTGGGTGGTGGAAAACGAAATCAATCCGCAGCTGGCCTCGCATGGCGGCAAGGTGGCCGTGCAGGAAGTTTCGGCCGAAGGCGTGGTGCTGCTGCGCTTCGGTGGCGGTTGCCAGGGCTGCGGCATGGCCGACGTGACCCTCAAGCAGGGCATTGAAAAGACCCTGATGGGCCGCGTGCCGGGCGTGACCGCCGTGCGCGACGCGACCGACCACGACAGTGGCCACGCGCCGTATATCCCTCGCGGCAACGCCGCCTGATCGCTGACGCGTGCCTCTGACCCGGGCCGAGCAGTTCATCGACCTGCTGCTGGCCCGCCAGCAGCCCAAGGCCGTCCTCGAGAAAACCACGCGCCTGCCGTACGGCTGGGCGCTGTGGCTGCGCTCGCTCGGTCCGTTGCCGCGGCCGCTGCACGCCAGCGAGTTGATCGCGGTGCTGCTGCCGCGTCCGCTGCCGGGGCCACCCGGGCAGTTGCCCCGGCTGTCACCCTGGCAAGCGTTGCGCCGTCTGTTCTGGCAGGACTGGGATGCTGCGCCGCGCGACCAGCGCTGGATGCGTTGGGTCTCGGCCTTGGCCAGTGCGCTGCTGCATCTGCTGTTCTTCATGCTGCTGCTATGGGTGGCAGTGATCCGCACCTCGGCACCGGAAGAACAAGGCGCCGAGGGCGAGCGCGTGCAGGTGGAGTTCGTCGGTCGCGCTACCCAGGAGGGCGGTGGCGATCAGCCAGGTGCGGAAGCGGCGGCCGCTGCACCGCCGGGCCAGGTTGCAGCTGGCCAGAACGCAGGGGCCGCAACGGCGCCTGAGCCGCGTCCGGCGTCCGCGTCGGCAGCTGCGTCCGCACCCGCTCCGGCTGCAGTGGCCAGCGTGCCGCCGCCGCCCGCCGAATCCGAGCCGGCGCCGGTCGCGGCACCGCCGCCGTCTCCGGTGCAGGCCACCGAAGTAGCCGAGGCCAGTACGGATTTCGTGGTGCCACCTGTCAGCGTGCCGCGCACGGAGATCAGCATCGTGCCGCGCGACACGGTACCGACGGTGCGCGAGCGCAGTGTGCAGCCGGTGCAGGTGCCGCCGGCCCCGGCCGCACTGCGTGCGCCGGAGATCGCGGTGCGGACGCCGCAGCTGCGTGACATCCCGGTGCAGGAGCGTGAAATCAGTACGGTCGATGCACCGGCGATATCGCAGCCGCTGCGCACGGCCGATGTACAGGTCCGTGTGCCGCAGCGCGATGTGCAGGTGCGCGAGCGCGAAGTGCAGGCCGTGGTCGATCCGCAGGTACGGATGGCTGCTGTGGCCGGGCGCGAGCCGACCGTGCGTGCGCCGGCAGGCCGTGACCTGCAGGTGCGCGAGCGCGAAGTTGCGTCGGCACCCGCGGCGGCGCCTTCAACGTCCAGTGGCAGCGCGCCAGCGGCAACGCCCGCGCCTGCGGCCAGTAGCACTGCAACCCAGGCCAACAGCAGCACGCCACGGCCATCCACCTCCAGCACGACACCGGCCCAGGCCGGCGCGCGTCCGGCTCCCAACCCGGGCAACTGGGCTACGCCTGCCAAGGGCGACGACTGGGGCGCGTCGAGCCGCAACCACGACGGCGCCAGCAGGGGCGCAAGCCAGGCCAGTGCCGCCGGCAAGGGCAATGGCCTGTTCAATGCCGACGGCAGCGTGCGCGTGCCGGGGCAGGAAGGTGGCGGTCACGCCGAACGTGGTGCCCCCGGTGGCGCCAACGATGGCTGGAGCAAGGAGCGCATCGCGCAGTCTGGCACCTGGTTGAAGCGACCGCCGTACGACTACACGCCGACCTCGTTCGACAAGTACTGGGTGCCGCAGGAATCACTGCTGGCCGAATGGGTGCGCAAGGGCATCAAGTCGATGGAGATTCCGTTGCCGGGCACCGGTACGAAGATCTCCTGCGTGATCTCGATCCTGCAGGCGGGTGGCGGCTGCGGCCTCACCAATCCGAACATGCAGGACCAGCCGGCGGTGGCACGGCCGCCGCCGGACATTCCGTTCAAGAAAGAGCTGCAGGAAGATAACGGGAGCCGCTAGGCAGGGGAGCCGCGCCCCACACGTTGGCCGGCTCGCGCTTTGGTAGGTGCCAACCTTGGTTGGCACAGAAGCGCCGACCAAGGTCGGCATCTACCGGAGCACGCGCGTCGACCAGGGGCGGCGCCTGCCAGGGCGTTGCCCTTACGCGCTCTGTGACAGGAACACCCAGAACGGCACGTCGCGACCGACCCAATCGCGGCTGGCTTCATCCAGCACGTCCAGAAGGGTGTCGAAGTCCTTCTGCGTGGCGGCACGCAGCGCATCCACATCGGCCAGGAACAACGCGTAGCCGTTCGCCGGCAGCCACTGCAGATCACGCAGGTTGTCCGACAGTGCATCCCAGTTGCCGCCGAAGCCAGCCGGGAAATCCAGCTGCGCCGCCAGCCGGGCGAGCAGGGTGCGCTTGTCGGCGACGCCTTCCAGGTCGATGCGGATCACCTTCAGGCCGGCATCGCGCATCGCTGCGGCCAGTGCGCCGATGTCGTCGCTGTCGATGGCGTAGACGCCGGCATTGTTGATGTCATGCAGGCCGAGGCCGAAATCGTCGTGGCTCATCACTGCGCTCCCTGGGCCGGTACGGTGAAGCTGCGGAACGATTCGTAGTGGTCGTCGGTGTAGTACCACGCCTCCGGCGGATCGCCGCCGGTGACGATGCGGCGCGTGCCACGGGTGCGCGCGCCGGGGGTGTCCACGGTGTATTCGCGGTAGTAACCGCGCGGACGCTGCGGCAGCTGCTGTTCGCGGTTACCGAAGGTGCTGCCATCCTGGCGGTGCGGGAACGGCCCGCCGCGCTGGATCAGCGCGATCGTCTGCAGGGCTTCGGCGGGCAGGAAGGCGGGCAGACCGTTGCCCTTGCCGGGCGTGGCCGTGGCCGGTGCGCGCGCGGCAGTCGCACCCTGCAGGTCCGGCGCGAACTGCGGCGCCGGCGGGCGCTGCATGAAATGGTTGACGACCAGGCCGAGCAGCAGCAGGGCGATGGCGGTGATCAGCAGCCGGGGGTTGCGCATGGGCAAGGAAGCGGGCGAGGGTGGTGCTCGCACTGTAGCGCCTGCGCGCTGCACGGTGCATGAGGACGGCGCCGCGTCACCGCTGCGTAACAATTGCCGTCGTGCTCACCGGCAGGACGCAATTTCCTTTACATCCCCCTTGGTAATCTGGCGGTCTGTCCCCATCATTCACCGCGCAACGCCCGACACCGTCGGGTGCCCTCGCAATCAGGAGATGCATCATGGCCTATACCCTGCCCAAGCTGTCCTACGCCTACGACGCGCTGGAACCGCATATCGATGCGGCGACGATGGAAATCCATCACACCAAGCATCACCAGACCTACATCAACAACGTCAACGCGGCGCTGGAAGGCACCGAGTACGCTGACCTGCCGGTCGAAGAACTGGTGAAGAAGCTCAAGTCGCTGCCGGAGAACCTGCAGGGTCCGGTGCGCAACAACGGTGGCGGCCATGCCAACCACTCGCTGTTCTGGACCGTGATGGCACCGAACGCGGGCGGTAACCCGGTGGGCGACGTGGCCAAGGCCATCGACAAGGACCTGGGCGGCTTCGACAAGTTCAAGGACGCCTTTACCAAGGCAGCGCTGACCCGTTTCGGCAGCGGCTGGGCCTGGCTGAGCGTGACTCCGGACAAGAAGGTGGTGGTCGAGAGCACCGGCAACCAGGACAGCCCGCTGATGGAAGGCAACACCCCCATCCTCGGCCTGGACGTGTGGGAACACGCGTACTACCTGAAGTACCAGAACCGCCGCCCGGAATACATCGGCGCGTTCTTCAACGTCATCGACTGGAACGAAGTCGAGCGCCGTTACCAGGAAGCGATTGCCTGATCGTGGTAACAGGATGAACAGAAAAGGCCGGGGGAAACCCCGGCCTTTTTGTTTTCCGCATTGGTAGTGCCGGGGGGGGGGGGGGGGGGGGG